>JAEZXM010000502.1 GCA_023419875.1 Pseudomonadota bacterium
ATCGTCCGCGACCGGCGCGACGATCCCCGGGAGCTCGTCGGCGCGGAGCACGATCCCCGCGCCGAGGACGAGCAGGTGCGAGAGGACGAAGGCGAGCAGGATGGGGACGAGGACAGCCGCCGACTCCTTCGCGCCGCGGAGGTTCACGATCGTGAGCAGAAGCACGATGACGAGCGCGGTTGGCAGGCGCGCGCCGCTCCAGGCCGAGGGGAGGATCGCTCCCGCGGCCTCGACGCAGGTGACGACCGAGACGGCCACGGTGAACCCCGCGTCGAACACCAGCGCGACGCCGGAGACGAGCGCGGCGCTCGGGTCGAGCGTGTGCTTCGCCGCCGTGTACCCGCCGCCGCCGTGCGGAAAGTGCGCGACCATGCGGGTGTACGCCACCGCGAGCAGCGCCAGGGTGGCGAGCGTCCCCGCCGCTGCCACGACGAGGATGGACCGGCTGCCCACGCTCGCCCGCCCGAGCACGTCCGGGCCGTAGACGCACGAGCCGAGGAGGTCGCCGCCCATGACGATCCACGCCACGAAGACGCCCACGGTCACCCGCTCCAGCACGCGGGGGTCGGAGGCGTCCCGGTCGGCGCCCAGGACAGCCTCCCGGAGACGCTGGAAGGCCGTCGGGGAGGCGGCCAGGCGGCCGGGGCCTCGCCCGGCGGGTGGCAGATCCGGCACGAACACGAAGATGCGCACGCGCCGGAAGCGCACGCCGCACGCGGATCAGTCCCCAACCCCGCCCGCACCCCCGCCGCGCCGCCCCACGCGCCGAGCCGCCTGCCGGATGCGCGAGGCCTGCGCCTTGGGGACGCGCAGCGAGGCGAGGAACTCCTGGTGCGCCTCCGGCGCCATCCGCTCGAACTCCGCGTGCCAGCGGAGCATCGCCGGCTCGTCGAGCCCGACGGCTTGCAGGAGGCGGACCCAGCCGTGGACGTCGAGGCCGCGGTAGCGGCGGGCCAGCTCCGGGCGCTTCAGGATCCGGATGATCACGTCCTGCTGCGCCCGGATGCGGGACAGCTCCTCCTGGAGCGCCGCCAGCCGCCGTTCGAGCGCGCTCGACATCGCCTCCCGCGGACCGTCGAGGATGCGGCGCACGTCCGCGAGCGGCACGCCGGCGGCGCGGTAGAGGCAGACGAGCTCGAGCCGCCGCGCATCCTCCTCGGAGTAGCGCCGGTAGCCCGCCGCGGAGCGCGCGGAGGCGCGGAGGAGGCCGAGCCGGTCGTAGTAGAGCAGCGTGCTGCGGGAGAGGCCGAACCGGCGCGCGAGGCGGCTGATGGTCTCCATGCCGCGGAGCCTACCGCGCCGCGTCTCCCGGGGGCATCCGGCCCGTCGCGATGAAGTGCTCGAGCCGGTGGGCGAGGTCCCGGACGACCTCCGCGTGCGGAGCGCCGTGCGCGCGGAACGAGTCCACGACGGCCTGTCCGGCCGCGTCGAGGGCGACGAGCAGGTAGCCGACGTGGAGCCGGCACCCGTCGCCCTCCGGCTCCACCCGCACGGACATCAGGGTCATGAGCTCGTCGCCCGTCACCCGGACGAACTCCACCCGCCGCGCGGCAGGGTCGTGGACCGTGGTCACCCAGAGCGTGCGTCCCTCGCTCGGGTACTCGGTGACGAAGACGCAGCCCTTCTCCACGAGGCCGGAGGTCGTGTGGACGAGGTCGCAGCGCCAGTGGTCGATCCACTCGTACTCCCGCACCGGGCAGAGGAGCGGGAAGACCTGGTCGGCGCCGGCGCGGAGGTCGTGGGCGTACTGGAGGGAGAGGCACTTCCTGGGGTCGGTGGGCGTGTGCATGCCCGCCGTTCTCCACCGTGAAGCCGTAGACGGGTCAAGCGGGGCGAGCAGCGGTGCTCGCAGGACCCTCGCCCTCGCGGAGCGCATCGCGGAGAAGCGGCCGGGTCCGGAGCTCCCGCGCCAGCTGCACGAGCTTGAGCGTGGTCCGCGGCTGGATGTCCAGCACCTCGCGGGCGTAGTCGTCGAGGTGGTCCGCCGCCCCCGGGATCCACCGCCGGACCCGGGCCGCTGGAGCGAGCCGGCATTCAACCGGGCAGCGACAGGCCGGTCACCGCGATAGCCACAGCACCGCCAGCGCCAGCGCCGCCGGGAGCGCCTGGACATGGAGGATGACCCGGCGCACGGTCAATGCCCCGAGGATGCCAGCAAGCACCACGCAGGCGAGGAAGAAGGTCGCCCGAGGAACGAGCTCCGCACCGGAGACGAGCGCCCAGACCAGACCCGCGGCCAGGAACCCGTTGTAGAGCCCCTGGTTCCGGGCGAGCACCGCCGTGCATTCCGCCTGTTCCGCGGTCATCCCGAAGGCCCGCCGCGCCCGGGTCCGCCAGAGGAACATCTCCAGGACCAGGAACCAGGCGTGCAGCAGGGCCACGACGCCGATGAGGAGCAGGGCGAGAGGTCGCATCGCGGCAGGGTAGCCGGGATGCGACCGGGCGCGCCCGGCCCGCGCGGAGGCACCGGCTCGGGCCGGCGCCTCAGGGGGTCAGCTCGAGCGTGGTCACGCTGAGGGCGGGCAGCGTCAAGGTGAGGGTGTCGCTCGTCGGCGCCGGCACGCTGACCGTCTGCCACGAAGGCGACCCGCTCGAGAGCCTCCACGCCCGCACCGTCCGCAGGGCCTGCGCGTGCGTCCAGCCGACCTGCGCGGTCCTCGACCGGAGGTCCAGCGTCCCGCCCGCCATGGTCGGCCGGTGCACGATCACCAGCACCAGCCGGTTCGCGCTGGTCGCATCCACGCTGGCGTACACCGAGACGTGCGCGAGGTCCGTCGTCGTCGCCGACACCGAGGTGTCGCCGAAGTTCCTCCCGGCCCCGTCGTAGTTCCGGTACGCCCTCCAGGCCGCGTACGACCAGGCGTGGTTCCCGTTGATGGACCAGAACGCAGCCGCGTACACACCCTCCCGACCGAAGATCCCGAGCGTGTCCGCCTGGGCGATCGCCCCCGAGACGTGATCCTCGCCGCCGTGGTTGTACTCGGTGAGCGCCAGCCTGGTTCCCGGGAACCTCGCGTCGATCTTCGCCTGGAACCGCGGGAGGAGCTGGATCGCCTGGCCCAGGGAGCTCGAGGCGGTGGTCCACTGGGTGATCCAGCTCGTCTCCACGAAGGTCGGATCGAACAGCGACCGCGGCGCCTGCACCCGCGCCGCCACCACGCAGTCGCTGTTGTCGGTGTTGATCACCCGCACTCCCGTGGGGCTGCACCCGTTCGACTGGGCCTCCGAGTACCAGTGCAGGTCCAGGACGTCGAGCAGCCTCCGCGTGGTCGAGGCGCTGCTCATCTGGGTCAGGTAGTGGTCGATGAACGAGTTGTCGATCGAGGCCGAGCCCTTGTCGGGCGCGTCCTGGAAGCTGAGCATCCCGTTCCAGCCGTAGCTCACCGGCCCGTACACGAGCGCGCTCGGGACCGCCGCCTTGATGGCCGAGGCCGAGGCGATGCTCTTCTCCATGATGCCGGCGTAGCCGAGCTGGGTGCGCTGGATCTCGGGGTGCGTGCCCGAGCCCGTGCCGTTCGACACGGAGCCCCAGAGGTCGGGCTCGTTGTCGAGCGAGAGGTGCACGGTCGGGCCTGCGCCCCACCGGTTCGCCACGAAGTTCGCCAGCTCGTCCTGGTACACCGTGGTGCTGGTCGGGCTGGGCGTGAGGGTGAACGCGCTCCCCTTCGCCGCCACGCTCGGCACGAACCAGCTCGTCACCGGATCCGTCAGCGGGACGTTTCCGTTCCTCGCCTGCGACACGTAGCCCTGGATCGGGATGGTGACGAGCGCCGCCACCCCGTTGGCCCTGGCATCGTCGATGGTGGGGACGATGGCCGCGCCCGGGCCCTGGCTGGGCGTGCCCATGTGCGTGTCGTTGGAGTACGGACCCCAGTCCGCGCCGGCGTTCGAGTAGTTGTTGGTCCAGTTGTACGCCGTCCAGCGGTTGCCGCCGATGCGCAGGTACGTCGTCCCCGAGGGCGCGTCCGCCAGCCGGCCCGCGTTGTAGCCGTACACCAGGGGAGAGATGGCGCGCCGCCCCACGGACGTGTTCACCGTCAGCGTCACGTCGGCCGAGCCAGGTGGAGGCGGGAGCTCCGGGTCTCCGCCCGTCGATCCGCCGCACGCGGCGAGCCCCAGGGCCAGGAGGTGAACGAGCCAGCGAGAACACCTCGGTGTGGTCGTCATGGAGCGGTCTCCACACGTGCGGCCGTCTGCGATCGCCAGGTGCGGGCAGCCTACGCTGATCGTGCGAGGCCTGTCGATACTCACCAGCCGTGAGAACCTCCGGCCGGGCTGCCGTCTTGCCCGCCTACCCGTCCCCTGGCGAGAATGCTCCGTCCGCCACCACCGGCGAGGAGGATCTCCGTGGCACTGCACGCACTTCCCGCCCTCGCGCGCCGCCTCGTGCCGTGCTCTGCGGCCCGCGCCCCATGCCTCGCCGTCGGCCTGGCGCTCGTGGTGCTCCTCGCCGCCGGGTGCGAGCTGAAGAACGTGCCCGGCCCGAAGAAGCTCAAGGTGCCCGGCTTCAAGACGTACGTCGTCGAGCACCCAGTTCCCCTGGGTCAGCGGTCGGTCCGGAGCGGGACGGCGGAGCTGCGCATCGAGCGCGCCCTGACCGAGGAGCACCGGACGGCGATCGAGACGAAATCCTGGCAGATCGTCGTGCACGGCCTGATCGTGAACCACGGCGACGACCCGCTGCTCCTGAGCGACCTCGCGGACGCGATCCGGCTCTACGGGCGCTCGGGCGCGGTGCGGACCGGGCACGTGTACGCCGCGGGCGAAGCCCGGAACGGCTGGGTCTCCCCGGTGGGCACGAGCGGCTCCAGCTACATCCCTGCCCGCGGGGCAGGGCGCGTGCGCATCAGCGGCCCGGGCCCCGAGCCCACCCGGGATGATCCCGCGGCGCTGACGTTCCGGTGGGAGCGGATCGAGTTCGGCCGGTGAGGCGGGTGCCGCCGCCCGTCACAGCGCTTCCTCCCCGCGCGCTCCCGTCCGGATCCGGACGGCCTCGTCGACCGGCCCGAGGAACAGCTTCCCGTCGCCGATCCGTCCGGTCCTGAGCAGCCGCTCGAGGTCGGCGGCGATGCGGGGCGCGAGCGGCGTGGGGACCACCAGCTCCAGCTTCAGCTTGGGCAGGAGGTCCACCACGTACTCGGCCCCGCGGTAGATCTCGACGTGCCCGCGCTGACGCCCGGCGCCCTTCACCTCGGACACGGTGATGCCCGCGATCCACGGGTGCGAGAGCAGCTCCTCCACCTTCTCGAGCGCGGAGGGACGGACGATGGCCTCGATCTTGGTCAGAGCGCCTCTTCTCCCCGCTCCGCCGTCCGGATCCGGATCGCCTCCTCCACGGGGAGCACGAACACCTTCCCGTCGCCGATCCGCTCGGTCCGCGCCGCGCGAACGATCGCGTCCACCGCGCGTGAGACGAGCGCCTCGGCCACGACCAGCTCGATCTTCACCTTGGGCAGGAACTCCACCCGGTACTCCGCGCCGCGGTACACCTCCGTGTGCCCCTTCTGCCGGCCGAAGCCCTTCACCTCGGTGACGGTGAGTCCGGTGGCCCCGATCTCGGTGAGCGCCTGCTTCACGTCGTCCAGCTTGAACGGCTTGATGATGGCCTCGACCTTCTTCACGGTTCACCTCCTGGCGCGCTGGACCGATGCAACGGTCGCGCCCGGCGGAGGGGCCCGTGGTGTCGCGGTGCTGGGCGATCTCGAGAGGGTGGCTGCCCGATTCCGGAGCAGGCCGAGGCGGAGATCAGGGCAGGGTCACAGGTCGTCGGCGATCGCGGGCGGGATACGCAGGATGTCGTCGCCGAAGGAGATGCCGTCGGCGGGCGTGAGCGCGCGGAGCGCCGGGGGCAGCAGCGGCGGGACGCTGTACTGCGGGTCGTCGTCCGCCTGCGTGATGTCCACGTGGTAGCCGAGGTCGGCGAGGGACGCGATCGTCATCTCGCTGAGCTGCGGAGTCTCGAGAGTACTGATGGAACCGGTCAGGAGCTCGTTCCCGAACGTCGTCTTTCGCCAGTGGGCGCCGGAGGTCCCCTGCTGCGTTCCTGGCTCCACGGGGAGACTGGGCCAGCCGGCCGGCGCATCGTTGTGCGCCTTGGCGGCGTTGAGGGCCTCGTCGCCTGTGTACTGAGGATCCGTGTTGTCGCCGACCACCAGCCCGGGATGGTCCTCCCAGATCGTCCCCAGCCCGAGGGTGTGGAACATCTCGTGGAGCGCGATGGCCCGCACGTAGGGTTCATTCGGGGTTCCCTGGGCGCCAAGGGCGGTGTTCGTCGCGGACGATGCAGAGTTGAACTGAAGCACCGAGACCAGCGGGAACTTGGTGCGCCTCCGGATGATGCACGGTCCCGAGGACGCGAGGGTGGCGCCGCCCCCGACATTGCCGTAGCTGACGTACACCACGAGGCCGCGCACCGTCTCGTCGATCCGGATCGTCTCGAGGTCCCCCTCGCAGTCGAGCCCCCGGATCCGGGTGGGGACGAGCCCGGCGGTGATCATCAGCCGGACCCGCCTCGCGGCCTCTTCCACGGCGTCCCTGAGGACCGCCTCCTGGTCGTCCGGCAAACCCGCCACGCCGTGTCCGTACCGGATCTCGAGCGTGTAGAACTCATCCGGCGGCGTGGAGCTGCCGCCGCCGCAGGAGAGCAGGAACAGGACGAAGAGCGCGGCGACGGAACGGGAGTGGGTTTGGGTCACGGGACGTACTCGATGGGTCCGCGGAAGACGTCATCGACGAGCGGGATCGGCTCGCGCGCGTCGGCGTCGGCGGACAGGAGTGAGGAGAGGCCGAGGTCGAACGGATCGGCGGCGTCGAGATCCACGACGTAGCCCAGGTCGGCGAGCGAGGCGATGGTGGTGCGGGAGAGTGGCTGCGAACTCCCGGACAGCCAGCCGGTCATGAGCTCGTTCGTGAACACGGGTTCGCGCCAGTGTGCGTCGCGGGTCCCGGCGCCGCAAGTCGAAGGTCGCGGGCCGACGCAGTTCTCGACCGGCACACCCGTCCAGCTCTCCGGCGCGCCGTTGAACCCGATCGCCGCCTCGAGCGCGGCGGGGCCGGTGAACAGGGGGTTCGTCCCCCCTTCGCCCTGGAGGAGGGGGGCGTCCCAGATGCCGACCCCGAGCACGTGGAGCATCTCGTGGAGGATGGTGCTCCCGAGCTCGCCGTCCTCCTCGAGCCACTCGAGATCGGCCGTGTCGAAGCGCATCGAGCCGACCGCAGGGAGGCCGCCGAGCCTCCCGATGCACGGGCCCGCCGAGCCGAGGACACCGAAGGGGCCGTCGATGTACTCGAGCTGGACCAGGATCAGGAGGTTCTCCACCGTGCCCGAGACGGGCGTCCCCCGGCAGCTCGCCCCGGTGACGTTCACCGGGGTGAGCGCGCCCACCACCACCTCCTCGATGCGGGCCACGGCGCCGGTGAACGCGGCGAGCTGCCCGTCGGTCGCGCTCGTGAGGAACCTCAGCTCGAGGTGATACCCGGCGCCGACGTCCACCGCGTCGGCCCGGAAGACCACGGGAGCGCCCTCCAGGTCCGGCGAGCTCGCCCGGATCTCCTGTGCCCCGACCGCACCCAGGCGCCAGGCCGTCTGGACCCGGCCGTCCGTCCCCGAGACGCCGCTCGGCGACGTCGCGCTCCCGCCCCCAGCGGTCACCTGGAACTCGACCGTGACCCCCGCGATCGGCGCGCCGTTCGGGTCGGTCACCCTCACCGCGGGTGCAGAAGGGACGAGCTGGTCGGGGAGCCCGGACTGCTGGACGGCGGAGGCGGCCCGCAGGATCGTCGCCCGACCCGGGCCTCCCACGCTCGCGTCCCCGCACGAGGCGAGGGCGAGTGCGGCCAGGACCAGGGTGAGACGCGGCGTGTACGAACGGGTGGGCACGTGTCGGCGCTCGCGAGGAGCAGTCTCCAGAGAGCGTAGCGGGTCCGCCGCGCCGCGACCAGCCAGCCACGGCGCACGCCCTGCGAAAAGGGCCGAGCCCGTCCCGAGAGCTCTCGGGACGGGCTCTGATGTGAACCGCCTCGGGCCCGGCGGGGCCCCTTCGACTCAGGGCGAACGGAGTCGAACGGACCCTGGCACGGGCGCGGGCTCGCTCACGAAAGGTCAGGCCTTGGGCGGATTCGCGCCCCGGGCGAACAGCTCGTACAGCGCGTACCGCTCGCGCACCTGCTTCTGCGCCTCGGCGATGAGCTTCTCGTACCGCTCCGTGTTCATGGCCTTCACCTGGCGGTAGCGCGTCTCGTTCTCGACGTACGTCTTGAGGTCCACCTTCGGCGCGGGGCTGTCGAGCTTGAGCGGGCTCTCGCCGGCCTCGGCGCGGCGCGGGTCGAACCGGAAGAGCGGCCAGTGGCCGGAGTCCACCGCCAGCCCCTGCTGCGAGAGGCCGATCTCCGCCCCGATGCCCTGCTGCAGGCAGTGGGCGTAGGCGATGACGAGCGAGACGCCCGGATAGCTCTCCGCCTCGCGGATCGCGTTGACCGTCTGCGCGTCCTTGGCGCCGATCGCCACCTTGGCGACGTAGACGTTGCCATAGCTCATCGCCAGCATGGCGAGGTCCTTCTTGGCCGTGCTCTTGCCGGCGGTGGCGAACTTGGCCGATGCGCCGAGCGGCGTGGACTTGGAGGCCTGGCCGCCCGTGTTCGAGTACACCTCGGTGTCGAGCACGAGGATGTTCACGTTCCGCCCCGAGGCGAGGACGTGGTCGAGGCCGCCGTAGCCGATGTCGTAGGCCCAGCCGTCGCCGCCAAGGATCCAGACGCTCTTCTTCACGAGCTGGTCGGCGAGGTCGAGGAGCCGCTTCGCCTCGGGCGAGCCCACGGCCGCGAGCTTCGCCTTGAGGGCCGACACCCGCTCGCGCTGTGCGGCGACGCCGGCCTCGGTGGTCTGGTCGGCCTCGAGGAGCTCCCGGACGAGCGCCTCGCCCACGGGCGCGGCCAGCTTCCGGAGCAGCTCCTTCGCGAACTGCTCCTGCTGGTCCACCGCGAGCCGCATGCCGTAGCCGAACTCCGCGTTGTCCTCGAAGAGCGAGTTGGACCAGGCCGGCCCGCGCCCGTCGGCGTTCGTGCAGTACGGCGTCGTGGGCAGGTTACCGCCGAAGATCGAGGTGCACCCGGTGGCGTTCGCGACGAGCATCCGGTCGCCGAAGAGCTGGGTGAGGAGCTTGACGTACGGGGTCTCGCCGCAGCCGCTGCACGCGCCGGAGAACTCGAACAGCGGCTCGAGGAACTGCGAGCCCTTGACGTCCAGCTTCACGCGGGTGCGGTCGGGGACGGGGAGGCCGAGGAAGAACTCGAAGTTCGCCGCCTCGGGCCGGCGCAGCGGCTCGACCGGCGCCATGACCAGGGCCCGCTTCTCCGGGTCCTTCTTGGAGACGCCCGGGCAGATGTCCACGCAGAGGCCGCACCCGGTGCAGTCCTCGGGCGCCACCTGGACGGTGTACTTCGCCCCCTTCACCTCCGGTGACTTGAAGTCCATCGACTTGAAGGTCGCCGGCGCCTTCGCGGCGGCCTCGGCCGGGTAGAACTTCGTGCGGATGGCGGCGTGCGGGCAGATGAGCGCGCACTTGTTGCACTGGATGCAGGGGCCGGTCTCCCAGACCGGGATCTCGAGGGCGATGGCCCGCTTCTCGTACCGGGTCGTGGCGGTCGGCCAGGTGCCGTCCACCGGGAAGGCCGAGACCGGGAGCAGGTCGCCCTTGTTGGCGAGCATGAGCGCCGTGACCCGCTTCACGAAGTCGGGCGCGCTGTCCGCGACCACCGGCGAGCGCGGCGCGCCGGTGATCTTCGCGGGGACCTTCACCTCGTGGAGGTGGGCGAGGGTCGCGTCCACGGCCTCGAAGTTCTTCCTCACGACGTCGGGGCCCTTGCGGCCGTAGGTCTTCTCGATCGCCTTCTTGATGTGGGCGATGGCCTGATCGCGCGGGAGCACGCCGGAGATGGCGAAGAAGCAGGTCTGCATGATGGTGTTGATGCGCACCCCCATGCCGTTCTCCTTCGCGACCGCGTAGGCGTCGATCACGAAGAGGCGGAGCTGCTTGTCCACGATCTGCTGCTGGACCTCGCGGGGCAGCCTGTCCCAGACCTGGTCCGCCGGGTACGGAGCGTTGAGGAGGAAGGTCGCGCCGGGCGCGGCCTGCTCCAGCATCTCGTACTTGTCGAGGAAGACGAACTGGTGGCAGGCGACGAAGCTCGCCTGGGTGACGAGGTACGACGAGCGGATGGGCCGCGGGCCGAACCGGAGGTGGCTGGTCGTGAGCGTGCCCGACTTCTTCGAGTCGTAGAAGAAGTAGCCCTGGGCGTAGTTGGGCGTGTCCTCGCCGATGATCTTGATCGAGTTCTTGTTCGCGCCGACGGTGCCGTCCGCGCCGAGGCCGAAGAAGAGCGCCCGGACCACGTCGTCCGGCTCGAGCGAGAAGGCGGGGTCCCACCTGAGCGAGAGGTGGGTGACGTCGTCGTTGATGCCGACGGTGAAGTGCCGCTTCGGCTCCGGCTTCTGGAGCTCGTCGTAGACGGCCTTCACCATCGCCGGCGTGAACTCCTTCGAGGAGAGGCCGTAGCGGCCGCCGACCACGGCGAGGTCCTTCTTCGCCCAGGCGGCGTCCTCGCGGAGCGCGGTGACCACGTCCTGGTAGAGCGGCTCGCCCACCGCGCCGGGCTCCTTGGTCCGGTCGAGGACGGCGATCGACTTGACGCTCCGGGGCAGCGCGCCGAGGAAGTGCGCCACCGAGAACGGCCGGAAGAGGCGCACCTTGAGGAGGCCGACCTTCTCGCCCTTGGCCACGAGCCACTCGACGGTCTCGTGCGCCGCCTCGGCGCCCGAGCCCATCATCACGACGACGCGCTCGGCCTGAGGGTGGCCCACGTAGTCGAACAGCCGGTAGGCGCGGCCGGTGAGGGCGGCATACGCGTCCATCACCCGCTGCACGACGGTGGGCGCGGCGTCGTAGAAGCCGTTCACCGCCTCACGCGCCTGGAAGAAGGCGTCGGGGTTCTGGGCGGTGCCGCGGAGCACCGGGCGATCGGGGGTGAGGGCGCGGTCGCGGTGCGCCTTCACGAGCGCGTCGGGCACGAGCGTGCGGAGGTCGTCGTCGGAGAGCACCTCGATCTTCGCCACCTCGTGCGAGGTGCGGAAGCCGTCGAAGAAGTGGAGGAAGGGGACGCGCGTGTGGAGGGTCGCGGCGTGCGCCACGGCGGCGAGGTCGTGCGCCTCCTGCACCGAGTTCGAGGCGAGCATGGCGAAGCCGGTCTGGCGGCAGGCCATGACGTCCGAGTGGTCGCCGAAGATCGAGAGCGCGTGGGTCGCGACGGTGCGCGCGGTCACGTGCATCGCGAACGAGGTGAGCTCGCCGGCGATCTTGTACATGTTCGGGATCATGAGCAGCAGGCCCTGCGAGGCGGTGAAGGTCGTGGTGAGCGACCCGGCCTGCAGCGCGCCGTGGACCGCGCCCGCGGCCCCGCCCTCGGACTGCATCTCCGCCACCGTCGGGACCGTCCCCCAGACGTTCTCCTTGCCCGCCGCGGACCACTCGTCGGAGAACTCGCCCATCGGCGAGGACGGCGTGATCGGGTAGATCGCGATCACCTCGCTCAACCTGTGCGCGACCGAGGCAGCCGCTTCGTTGCCGTCCATCGTCGCCGTGCGCCTGCCGGCCATGCTTCTCTCCCTTCGCGTGGGGTGCCTGGAGTCGGGGCGGGAACCGCCCGCGGCGGCGTCGCAATACCAGACTCGGGACGCGCCCGTCTCCACCGGGTGCTGCGGCGAGGAGGCGCGCCGCGCGTGCGCGCGCACGCAGCGGAAAAGCGCGCGGCCTCCCGTCCTCAGGCGCCCTTGTACACGAGCTTCCGGTCCAGGTACCCGGAGTCGATGAGGACCGCGTCCACGTTCTCGCGGCTGACGGCCTGCGCCTGGAGCAGGACCGAGGGGATCTGCCGGCGGCCGTTGGACACGGTGGCGCCGCCGGTCTCGACGGGCCTGCCGTCGGCGAGCGCCACGGCGGTCTCGATCGTCCTCTTCGCGAGCTCCCGCACGTCCTTGAACACGGTCATCGTCTGGGTGCCCCTCACGATTCGAGCCGCCGCAGCGAGCTCCGAATCCAGCCCGGTCACGGGCACCTTCCCCGCCAGGCCGCGCTCGGCGAGCGCCTCGATCGCTCCCCCGGCGATGGAGTCGGTGGCGGCCAGGACGGCGTCGACCCGCGCCCCCGAGGCGAGCACCTCGGCGCAGACGGCCCGCGCCTCGCTCGCGAGGTAGTCGCGCACGCGGACCTCCCGGACGATCTGCACGTCGCCGCGGGTCACGAGCGGCCCGATCTCCCGCATCGCCCCCTCGCGGAAGAGCTCGGCGTTGTGGTCCGTGGTCGGCCCGTGCAGGAGCAGGTAGCTCCCGGTCGGCGCCGCGCGGACGAGGCTCTCACCCTGGAACCGGCCGATGCGGACGCCGTCGAAAGCGACGTAGTGGAACTCCTGCGCGGTGCCGAGCACCAGCCGGTCGTACGCGACCACCTTCACGTTCGCCCGGGCGGCGTGCTCCACGATGGCCGCGGATGCCGCCGCGTCGTGCGGGGCGACGATGAGCACGCGCGCGCCCCGGTCCACGAGGCCCCGGCACTGCGCCTCCTGGAGGGCGGCGTCGCACTCGGAGAGCTCGACCTGGAGATCGATCCCCATCCGCCGGGCGTGGGCGAGCATCGTGATCTTGGCCTTCACGAACTGCTCGAGCCGCTGGGTGGGGAGGGAGAGCCCGACGAGCCGCGCGCCGGCGACGGCCGATCGGCGTGGGGC
>JAEZXM010000505.1 GCA_023419875.1 Pseudomonadota bacterium
ATCACGACCATCAAGATCCGGCCGGAGCGCATCAAGGACATCATCGGCCCCGGCGGCAAGACCATCAAGGACATCACCGCCCGCACCGGCACCTCGATCAACATCGAGGACGACGGCTCGGTCTCCATCGCCAGCCCGAACAGCGAGAAGGTGGACGAGGCGATCAAGATGATCCGCGGCCTCACGCAGGAGGCGGAGATCGGCAAGACCTACCTCGGCACCGTCCGCAAGATCGCCGAGTTCGGCGCCTTCGTGGAGATCTTCCCGGGCACCGACGGCCTCATCCACATCTCCGAGCTCTCGGACAAGCGGGTGAAGAGCGTCTCCGACGTCCTCTCCGAGGGCGAGGAGGTGATGGTGAAGGTCATCTCCGTCGATCGCCAGGGGAAGATCCGGCTCTCCCGCAAGGAGGCGCTGGCCGACGCGGCGGGGAAGAAGGCGGAGCCGGAGCCGGCGAAGTAGGCTGACGCCGCGATGCCGAAGCTTCGCGTCCGTCGGGTTGGCTCCAGGGGCCCCCCCCTGGAGCTGCCGCGCTACGAGACGGCCGGGTCCGCCGGCCTCGACCTCCGGGCCGACGAGGTCTTCTCGCTCGCGCCCGGCGAGCGGCGGCTCGTGCCCACGGGCCTGGCGGTGGAGATCCCGCCGGGCCACGAGGGCTCGGTCCGGCCGCGTTCGGGCCTCGCCCTCAAGCACGGGGTGGGGATGGTCAACGCGCCCGGCACGATCGACTCCGACTACCGGGGCGAGGTGGGCGTCATCCTCGTGAACCACGGGCAGGCGCCCGTCTCGTTCGCTCGCGGTGATCGGATCGCCCAGCTCGTCGTCGCGCCGGTGGTGCGGGTGGAGGTCGAGCTGGTGGAGTCGCTCTCGGACACGGGCCGCGGCGGCGGCGGCTTCGGATCGACGGGACACTAGGAGAGAACTCATGATCCCGCGCTACACCCGACCCGAGATGGCGCGTTTCTGGTCGCCGGAGCGCCGCTACCGGATCTGGCTCGACGTCGAGCTCCTCGCCTGCGAGGCGATGGTCGAGCTGGGCGAGGTGCCGGCTGCGGACCTGGCCGCGCTCCGGAAGACGTTCGACGGCTTCGTCTTCTCCCCCGCCGACGTCGAGCGGATCGAGGAGATCGAGAAGACCGTCAAGCACGACGTGATCGCCTTCCTCACCTTCTGCGAGGAGAAGGGCGGCCCGGCGGCGCGCCACCTGCACAAGGGGATGACCTCCTCCGACGTGCTCGACACCGCGCTCGCGGTGCAGCTCCGGGACGCCGCGGCGCTGCTCCTCACCGACCTCGACCGGGTGATGGCCGCGGTGAAGGCGCGGGCGATGGAGCACCGGCGCACGCCGATGATCGGCCGGAGCCACGGCATCCACGCCGAGCCCACCAGCTTCGGGCTCAAGCTCGCCGGCTGGTACGCGGCCTGGGCGCGGCGGCGCGAGGCGCTGGCGCGTGCGGCCGATGGCGTGGCCGTGGGGACGATCTCCGGCGCGGTCGGCACCTTCGCCGCGCTCGACCCGCGCGTCGAGGCCTTCGTCGTGAAGAAGCTCGGCCTCGCCGGCGCCGAACCGGCCCCGACCCAGGTCGTGGCGCGCGACCGGCACGCGGAGTTCTTCTGTGCGCTGGCCGCGGCCGGCGCCGAGCTGGAGCGGCAGGCCACCGAGGTCCGGCACCTGCAACGCACGGAGGTTCGCGAGGCGGAGGAGCCGTTCACGCCGGGGCAGAAGGGCTCCTCGGCGATGCCGCACAAGCGAAACCCGATCCTCTCGGAGAACCTGACCGGCCTCGCCCGGCTGCTCCGCGGTTACGCGGTGGCGGCGCTCGAGGACGTGGCGCTCTGGCACGAGCGGGACATCAGCCACAGCTCGGTGGAGCGGGTGATCGGCCCGGACGCGACCATCGCCCTCGACTTCGCGCTCCACCGGTTCGCGGGCATGCTCGAGAAGCTCCGCGTCTACCCGGAGCGGATGCGCGAGAACCTCGAGCAGACTGGCGGCCTCTTCGACGCCGGCCGCGTGCTCCTGGCGCTCGTCGGCAAGGGCGTCGCCCGGCAGGAGGCCTACGTCCTCGTCCAGCGGAACGCGATGAAGGTGTGGGAGGACCGGGTCGACTTCCGCGCCGCCCTGAAGGCCGATCCGGATGTGGCGAGGCTCCTCTCCGCGGCGGAGATCGACGGCTGCTTCGACGTCGAGCACCACCTCCGCCACGTGGACACGATCTTCCGGCGCGTGTTCGGGGAGTGAGCGAGCTCGCGCTGCTCGTCGCCCCTTCGGCGAACCGCGTCTACGCCGAGGCGGCGCCGCGGCTGGTGCGCGCGGAGCTCGAGGTCTTCTCGGAGCGGCTCTTGGGAGGCGCGCTGCGGGACCTCCGCGTCGAGCGGATGGGCGGCGTCGACTACCTCGTCCTCTCCGCCCCGGAGCTCGACGACCGCGCGCGCCTCGTCCTCTCGAACCTCTCGGCCACCTTCGCGCTCTTCGCCCTGGAGGGCGGCGCCCTGCGGCCGCTCGAGCTCCGCCGGCTCGACCGGCTGGACGACGACCTCGTCACCATCCAGCGGTACGCGGGCAAGACCAACGAGACCTTCACGAAGCTCCTCCTCAACGTCACGCTGGCCTCGTCCGCGTTCGCGCCGGAGCTCGGGACCCGCCGGTTCTCCGTGCTCGACCCGCTCTGCGGCCGCGGGACGACGCTCAACCAGGCGCTGCTCTACGGCTTCGACGCGGCGGGGGTGGAGATCGACCGGAAGGACTTCGAGGCGTACTCCGCCTTCCTGCAGCGCTGGGTGAAGGACAAGCGGCTCAAGCACCGGGCCCAGGTGGGCCACGTGAAGGGCCACCCGAAGCTGACGATCGACCTCGGGCTCGATCGGGAGAGCTTCAAGGCAGGGGACGCGGTGCACGTGCACGTTGTGAACGCGAGCACGACGGAGACCACGACCGTGTTCCCGCCACGGTCGTTCGACCTCGTGGTGGCCGACGCGCCCTACGGCGTGCAGCACGGGTCGACCGGCGCCGGAGGGAAGCTCTCGCGGAGCCCGCTCGACCTCGTGGCGGAGGCGGCGCCTGTCTGGCGCGACGCGCTCCGGCCGGGCGGGGCGATGGGGATCGCCTGGAACGTTCATGTCGCGAGCCGGGACCGCCTCGCCGAGGCGCTGGAGCACGCCGGGCTCGAGGTCTGCCGGGGGGCGGCGTACGAGGGGTTCGAGCACCGGGTGGACCAGGCGATCCTGCGCGACGTGGTCGTGGCGCGGAAGCCGCTCGTTCAGGCGAACAGCAAGAACCCCGCGCCGTAGCTCACGGAGTTGGCCACCGCCGACGCGACCAGCGCGCGCCCGATGCCGCGCCGCGCCGCCGCGGCGTAGGCGGCGGCCTCGGCGAGCGTGGCGAACACCTCGCCGGCGAGGAGGGCGGTGCGCGGGGCGAGGAAGCGCGGGAAGACGAAGTGGAGGGCGAGGTGAGTCGCAGTCGTGGCGAGCGCGCACACCAGGGCGAGGCGCGCGCGGCGGCCGGGGTAGAACCCGGCCACCACCGGGACCTCGAGGGCGATGGTGAGCCCGAGGGCGAGCACGTAGCCGGCGAGCGGGCCGGGGAGGCTCACGCGCGTGGGCGCCGCGAGCAGCGCCGGCGCCAGAGGAGGAGTCCTGCGACGAGGAGCGCGAGGTTCGTCCCGAGCACCCCGGCGCCGGGTGCCCCGCAACCGGTCTCACCGCACACGAGCCGGCCACGGCCCTCCCAGGGCGCGCCGTCCGCCGGCTCCGGCGGATCGCCTCGCCACACGCAGACGTCGAAGAATCCATCCACCGTGACCTGCCGGTAATAGACCGCGTCGCCCCCGTCGCATTCGTACGGCTCGGCGAGACCATACTGGTACGTGCCGGCCGGGACGCACTCGTCCGTGAACGTCCCGCTCTCGCAGGACGTGATCCGCACCACCTCGCCCGAGTCCACCTCCCTGCGGAGGAGTCCGGTCGCCGGACACGTGGGGGCCGGGTGGGAGAGCGGGATGATCGACACCGTCCCCGGGGGATCCTCGACGATGAGGTAGTCCTTCGCGCCGGGGAGATTCGCGCGTGCGTCGCCCGCCAAGGTAGCGAGCGCGATGGCTGCCGATACGACGATCCGTGTCTTCATGTGGTCCCCTCTCGCGCACCAGGGAACGCGAACCCGGCGAAGCGTGCACGCGGCGGCGCTATCTCGTGTACCCGCGCGCCGCGAGGTTCCGCTTGATGCGCTCCTCGACCGATCCCACCTCGGCCTGGAACGTCTCGCCGGTGAGGCGCTCGTACAGGTTGACGTACGTGCGGGCGAGCGAGACCCGGACCTCGTCGGTGAGCGGCGGCGGCGTGCCCTGGCCGGAGAAGCCGTGCTCCTGGATGAGCCACTGGCGGATGTTCTCCTTGTCGAGCATCCGTTGCTCCTCGCCGCGCGCGAACCGCTCCTTGCTCCCCTCGGCGATCCAGTAGCGCGAGCTGTCGGGCGTGTGGATCTCGTCGATGACGACCAATCGCCCATCGGCGACGCCCATCTCGTACTTCGTGTCCACGAGGATGAGGCCGCGGGAGGCGGCCCACTCCTGGCCGCGCTGGAAGAGCCGGAGCGCGACCGCCCGCGCCTCGGCCCAGACGTCGGGCGCGACGAGCTTCTGGCCCAGGATCTCGGCCTCGCTGATGGGCTCGTCGTGCTTGCCGTACTCGGCCTTGGTCGAGGGCGTGAGGACCGCCGCCTCGAACCGCTGGTCCTTGCGAAGCCCCTTCGGCCACTCGATGCCGTACCCCGACTTGCCGGCCTGGTAGTCGCGCCAGAGCGAGCCGGTGATGTAGCCCCGAACGATGATCTCCACCGGGAACGGCTTCGCCTTCTTCACCACCATGACGCTGGGATCGGGCGAGTCCACGAGGTGGACCGGGGCGATGTCCTTCACCTTCTCGAACCAGAACGTGGTGAGCCGGGAGAGGATCTCGCCCTTGAACGGGATCGTCCCGAGCACGTGGTCGAACGCGGAGACGCGGTCGGTGGTGACCATGACGATCCGCTCGCCGCGCGTGTAGTTGTCCCGGACCTTTCCCCGGTACAGCTCCCCGAGCGCGGGGAGGTCGAGCTGGCGGAGGGTATGGGGGAGCTGGGCCCGGAGCATCGCGTCGGTGATCATGGCGGGGATGTTATACGGTCCTCCGCGGGGAAGGGCCGAAACGCCGTGCCGCTCCCCGGGAGGGCAACCCCCACCGTGCTGGCCCGGATCCGCCTCGTCCTGCACCGCCCGCAGAGCGCCGAGAACCTGGGCGCGGCCGCGCGGGTCATGAAGAACTTCGGGTTCTCGGACCTCGCGGTGGTCGTCCCGCCCTCCTGGTCGGGCCCGCCGCGCGGGGGCGGGCCGGGGCTGGCCCGCGAGGACGTCCTTGCGCGCGCGGCCCGGACCGCGCGGCGCGCCGCGGACGTGCTCACCGGCGCCGCGTTCCACGAG
>JAEZXM010000559.1 GCA_023419875.1 Pseudomonadota bacterium
CGCGTACGAGTTCTCCGCGCGGATGAGCGCCAGCCGCGCGGAGGCGAGGTCGGCCCGGACCTGGGCGAGCGCGATCGGCGGCTGCGTGCCCACGTCCACGAACGCCTGCACCTGGCGGAGGTGAGCCTCGTCGTTCTTGACGGTCTCCCGGGCCACGCGGACGAGGTCCCGCTCCGCGCGCGCGGCGAAGAACGCCGCCTGGACCGCCGAGACGACGTCGAGCCGGGTGGTCGACGCGGCGCTCCGCAGCGCGGCGGCGCTGGAGCGGGCCGAGCGCCAGCGGTTGATCGTCCCGGCGTCGAAGATCGTCTGGTCCGCGGAGACGGAGGCGCCCCAGGTGTCGCGGTCTCCGCCGGGGAACGTGTCACGGTCGTCGCCCGACCACTGGACGGAGCCGTTCACACCGACCTGCGGGAGGAGCCCGGCGCGCTGCTGGTCGGCGCGCGCCTCCGCCGCCCGCGCGTTCGCCTGCGCCTGCCGGAGCTGCGGCTCGTTCGCGCGTGCCGACGCGACCGCCTCCTCGAGCGTGATGACGCGCGGCGCCGGCGCGGTCTGGGCGGCGGCGAGCGAGGGGACGAGGGCGAGGACCAGGGCGGCGGCACGTGCTGTCATTCGAACCTCAGGGCTTGGATGGGATCGAGGCGTGAGGCGCGCCAGGCGGGGTAGAGGCCGAAGACCACGCCCACGAGCCCGCTGAACGCGACGGCGACGACGATGATCTCGGCCCGGAACAGCACCGGCCACTCGAACGCGCGGGCGAGCTGCCAGGCCACGGTCATCCCGCTCGCGACGCCGATCGCGCCGCCGACGAGCGAGAGGACCAGCGCCTCGGTGAGGAACTGCCGGAGGATGTCCCGGCCGCGCGCGCCGACCGCCATGCGCACGCCGATCTCCCGCGTCCGCTCGGTGACCGAGACCAGCATGATGTTCATGATGCCGATGCCGCCGACGAGGAGCGACACCATGGCGATGGCGGCGAGCAGCGTCGTGATCGTCCGGGCGCCCTCCTGCGAGGCGTTGGCGATCTCGGCCAGGTTCCGGATGCCGAAGTCGTCGTCCGCGTCCTCGGGGAGCCGGTGGCGGTCGCGCAGGAGTGCCCGGATCTGGTTCTCGGCCCGTCCGGTGGCGTCCTGGCTCACGGCGCCGACGAAGATGGTCCCCTGGATGAGGTTCTTGAGCCCGCCCTGGATGCGCGAGTTGAAGGTCGTGTAGGGCACGAAGGCCGCGTCGTCCATGTCCTGACCGCCCATCGACTGGCCCTTGGTGGCGAGGACGCCCACGACCTGGAACGGCACGTTGCGCACGCGGACCTGCCGGCCGAGCGGGTTCACCCCCGTCCCGAAGAGCTTCTCGGCGACGGTCTTTCCGATCACCATCACCTTGGTCCCGCCGTCCACGTCGGACTGCGTGAAGAGCGACCCGCGCGCGGCGGGCCACGTCCGGATCGAGAAGTACTCCGGCGAGACCCCGCCCACCTGCGTCGTCCAGTTGGCGTCCTCGGAGACGACCGGCGCACTGGTGCGGAGGTACGGCGACGCGTAGCGGACGGAGGGCACCTGCGTCTGGATCGCCCCGAGGTCCTCCCAGGTGAGCGTCGGAAGGCTGCCGAACCCACCCATGGAGCCGCCCGAGACGCTCGAGCCGTTCGTCACCACGAGCATGTTCGAGCCCATCGAATCGAACGCCGCCTGGACCCGGGCCTTGGCGCCGTCGCCGATGGAGACCATGGCGATCACCGCCGCGACGCCGATGACGATGCCGAGCGTGGTGAGGGCGGACCGCACCTTCGATCGCGCGAGCGCGCGGAGGGCGACGCGGAGCACCTGGAGCAGCGTCACGGCGCGCCTCCCTCGACCGCGGTCGCGTGCTGGTCCTCGTCGGGAGGCAGCAGCACCGCCGGCCGGGGCGTCCGGCGCTGATCCGACCGGACCTGACCGTCCCGCATCACGATGATGCGCGACGAGTGCTCGGCGATGTCCTGCTCGTGCGTCACCAGGACGACCGTGATCCCGCCGCGCCCGAGCTCCTGCAGGAGCGCCATCACCTCGACGCTGGTGCGGGAGTCGAGGTTGCCCGTGGGCTCGTCGGCGAGGAGGAGCCGCGGACGGTTCACGAGCGAGCGGGCGATGGCCACCCGCTGCTGCTGGCCGCCGGAGAGCTGGCTCGGGTGGTGGTGGGCGCGCGCGCCGAGCCCGACGCGCTCGAGCGCCTCGCGCGCCCGCGCGTGCCGCTCGGCGGCCGAGACGCCCGCGTAGAGGAGCGGAAGCTCGACGTTCTCGACCGCGCTCGTGCGCGGGAGGAGGTTGAAGTTCTGGAACACGAACCCGATCGTCCGGTTCCGGATGGACGCGAGCGCGTCGGTGGTGAGCCGGGAGACGTCCTGCCCCTCGAGCAGGTAGCTTCCGCGCGATGGGCGGTCGAGGCAGCCGAGCAGGTTCATGAGCGTGGACTTGCCCGAACCGGACGCGCCCATGACGGCGGTGAACTCGCCCGTCTCGATGCCGAGATTCACGCCGCGCAGGGCGTGGAGCTCGGTGTCGCCCATCGTGTACGTCTTCCAGACGTGCTGGAGCTCGAGGAGCGGAGCGGCCACGTTCGTTCCCTAGAAGAGCCGCGGGGCCCGGCCGCGCCCGCCGCCGCCGCCGCCCTGGCGGCCGCCTCCGCCGGAGC
>JAEZXM010000574.1 GCA_023419875.1 Pseudomonadota bacterium
GCCATGGCGCGGCACGGCGTGCAGGCGGCGAGGTGGGCCTCCGCCTCGGCGCGCTCGCGCTCGTCGAACTCGCCGTCCAGGTACGCGTCGATCGATCGCTCGAGCTCGCGGCAGTCCATGGCGGCGATGAGCGTGGGTTCGGTGGACATGCCCTTCGCGCCGGCTAGGCCGACTTCCCCTTGCGCCGGCGGTACGCCTCCATGTCGATGCTCTCTCCGTTGCCCGCGTCCTGGAGCACGCCGGACGCCACCGCATAGCCCGCCAGCGCCTTCTGCAGCAGCCTGCGTCCGCGGTACAGCCGGCTCATGACCGTGCCCACCGGGACGTCGAGGATCTCGGCGATCTCCTTGTAGGAGAACTCCTGGAGGTCGGCGAGGATCACCACCATCCGGAAGTCCACCGGGAGCGAGTCCACCGCGCGGAGCACGTCGTCGGAGAGGAGGCGGTCGAAGAAGTACTGCTCCGGGTTGGACGCGTACTCGGCGGCGTCGCGCGAGACGAACCGCTCGTGGACCGCGTCGCGCTCGCTCCCCTCGACGATGTTCCGCTCCTTCACCGAGCGGCGGTACCGGTTGATGAACGTGTTGGTGAGGATCTTGAAGAGCCAGGCCTTCATGTTCGTGCCGCGCTCGAACTTCTCGAAGAAGCGGTAGGCGCGGAGGAACGTGTCCTGAACGAGGTCCTCTGCGTCGCGGTCGTTCTTCGTGAGCCGCAGCGCGGCCGCGAAGAGCGGGTCGAGGTGCTTGAGCGCGAGCTCCTGGAACTCGTCGCGCGTGAGGTCGTTCTGCCGGAGGTCGAACATCGGACTCGCTGCTCCTCGCTTCTCGTCGGACCCGGCGGCTCGATCCCCGACTGGCCACCCGGGAAAACGGCCCGATGCCCGCCCAGATTCCCGCAGACCGCGCCCTCGCTCGTCCGCCCGTGGGGGACGCGATCGAGTACCCCGGAAACTCTATGCATTCTAGCAGGCTTTGGGGCTGCCGGCCTCGGGCTCGGTCCTCGGGAGGAGGGTGCGCGCGGGCCGCGAGGCCTGATGTCTCGAGCCGGTCCGAGTGCTATTACCCCCGATCGATGCGGCCCCGCCTGCTCTTCGCCGACGAACGCGGACAGGTCTTCGACCACCCCAAGCTGCTCGCGGCTGCGCGGAGCGGCGACGCCTTCCTTCGTCCCCCGGGGAGGGCGATCCCGCTCCCACCCGGGGGAGGGCTGTGCGTCCTGCCGGGGCGCCGCCCGATCGGCGTGGATCCGTCCACGGGGTCGCTCGCCGTCCTCGACGAGGTGACGGTCGGCCGTCACCGCTTCGTCCCCGTGGCCGTGGGCGCCACGCTGCCGCCCGGTTACACCCGCACCCTCCTGCCCGCCGCCGCGCGGCCGCCGCTGGCGACGATCGCGACCACTCCGATCCTCTCGCAGTGGGCGTACACCGCCGCGGGCTGGTCGGGGCGAGGGCCTGTGGTCCACGCGCTCCGGACCGACCGCCGCGCCCACTGGGATCCGCGCACGCACGGGACGCCGGACCTGCCGGCGCGGGTCGAGGCCCTGATCGCGACCGGGAACCCCATCTACCGGCAGCTCTCCCGCTGTGCCCTCGAGTGGCGCTGCTTCACCGCCCAGAACACCTTCTACGGGCGCGACGAAGGGGCGATCCCCTCCTCGTCCTCGTGCAACGCGGCCTGCGTCGGGTGCCTCTCGGAGTCGGAGGAGGGCCTGCCGCCGTCGTCGCACGAGCGGATGGCGCACCCGCCCACGGCCGAGGAGATGGCGGATCTCGCCGTGCGCCACCTCACGACCGCGACCGGGAGGGTGATGGTGAGCTTCGGCCAGGGCTGCGAGGGCGAGCCGCTCACCCGCTGGAAGGAGATCGCCCGGGCCATCCGGCTCGTCCGCGCCCGGACCGGGCGCGGCTCCATCCACGCGAACACCAACGGCTCGCTCCCCGAGGCGCTCCTCGAGCTCGTCGACGCGGGGCTCGACTCGATCCGCGTCTCCCTGAACAGCGCCTCGCCCGATCTCTACGAGGCCTACTACCGCCCCTCGGGCTACGGCCTCGCGGACGTGGTCCGGTCCATCCGGCTGGCGCGGGGGCGCGGCGTCTACGTCGCGCTCAACCTGCTCACCTTCCCGGGCGTGACGGACCGTGAGGGCGAGGCGGCGCGGCTGTGCGACCTCGTCCGGTCCGCCGGGGTGGAGCAGGTGCAGGCGCGTCCGCTGGCGATCGATCCCGACGTCTACATGTCGATCGCGCGGGGACGCGGGGCGGGCGGCCCGGCGCTGGGCATCCCGGCGCTCCTCCGATCGCTGCGGCGCGCGCGGCCGGGGCTCGTCGTGGGAAACTTCTCGCGCGCGAGGAGCGAGCGCCGGACACGGCCGTCGCGCGCTCGTACCTCGGGAGTCACCAGCCGATGAACACCGCCGTCGCTGCGGAGCTCCCCCTCCGCAAGGATCTCGCCCGGCACCTCCGCGCCGGCCACCCCTGGGTCTTCCGCCGCGCCGTCGAGAAGGCGCCGGCGCGCCTTCCCGCGGGGAGCATCGTGGACGTGACCGAGGACGGTCGGTTCGTGGCCCGCGGCTACTACGATCCGCTGTCAGCGATCTCCGTCCGGATCCTCACCCGGGAGCCGGCGGAGGCCGTCGACGCGGCGTTCTGGCGCCGGCGCGTGGCCCGCGCCGCGGCGCTCCGGCGCGAGCTCGTCGCGGGCACCGAGGCGTACCGCCTCGTGCACGGCGAGGGCGACGGGCTGCCCGGCGTCGTGTTGGACCGCTACGAGCGGTTCGCGGTCCTGAAGCTCTACTCGGCCGGGCTCACCCCGCACCGGGCCGAGATCGTCGAGGCCGTCCGGGCCGCGGCCGACGGGCTCGCCGGTGTGTACGGCCGGGACGAGATCGCCCGCGACGACGACGACGAG
>JAEZXM010000493.1 GCA_023419875.1 Pseudomonadota bacterium
CCCCTACGGGGGGTATCCACCCCCCGGTCGGCGCCCCGGCCGTACGGTCAGTTCTGCGGACTCCACTGCTGGTTGGTGCCGCCGTGGCAGGTCCAGAGGATGAGCTTCGATCCGTTCGCCGTCCCCGCCGCGTTGACATCCAGGCACAGCCCGGTCTGAGCGTTGGTGATCGTGGCGTTCGAGTTGACGTTCCAGCGCTGGTACGCCTGCCCGGTGCAGTCCCCGATCACGACCGCGGTGCCGGTGGAGGTCGCGCCTCCTGACGCCTGGAGGCACTTGTTCCCGTACACCACCAGGTTCTGGCTCGAGTCGTAGGTCCAGGACTGGTTGGAGCCGCCGTTGCAGTCCCAGATCTGCGCCTGCGTGCCGTTGGCGGTGGAGTTGCCGTTGATGTCCACGCACCGCTGCGACTGCACGCCGACGATCCGGGAGTTGGTGAACGTCGTGCCCGTCGGCGTGAAGGTGGCGGTCACGCTCCGGGCCGCCGTCATCGAGACCGCGCAGGTCCCGGTGCCGGTGCACGCCCCGCTCCAGCCCGTGAACGTCGAGCCGCTCGCCGCCGTCGCCGTCAGGGTGACGCTCGTGCCGCCGGCGACGGTCGCGCTGCAGGTTGCCCCGCAATTGATCGGCCCGCCGGTCACCGTCCCCGCCCCGGTGCCCGCCTTGCTCACGGTCAGGGTGTAGGAGATGCCGCTCGGAACGACGGTGATGCCGCAGACCTTCGGGTTGTCGGGGCCGCCGGCTCGGGTGAACGAGATCACCACCTGGCCGCTCGCGTTCGCCGTCGCGGCGAACGAACGCGCGATGGCGCGATTCGTGCCGCCCGCGGCCGTGAAGATGTCGAAGGCGGTGAGGACCGTCGCTCCGTTGATGGCCACGTTGAAGGTCCGCTGCCCCGCGGCGGTCCAGAAGACCTCGTCGAAGTAGAGCGTCACCGCGTACCCGTTCCCGGCGGTGAGGCCGGGGATCGTGTACGTGAACTCGCCGTACCGCTCGGTCTGGAGGACCGACTGCGGGGGAGCGGTACCCCCGAGCTGGGACGTGTCGACCGCCGTCGTGACCGAGTAGGTGCTCCCGCCGGTGAAGTAGGCGTCGGCCCCGAAGCTGCCGCTCGCCGATCCGCCCGCGTTGATGGAGACGCCGTTGGTCGTGCCGCCCGCGGACACGACCACCGCCGCGCCGCTGTAGGCGACCGTCTGGTCCGCCGTGCTGACCTCCACCCCGGCCCCGCGGTTGGCGGCCACGAAGACGACGTTGAACGTCCGGGTCGCCGGCATCCCGGTGTAGCTCCCCGACCTCGCACCGATGGTCAGCTGCTGGGTGGCCTCGTTCCAGGTGAACGGGATGGTGGAGTACTGGCCGCTCTCGTAGCCGTAGGTGTCACCCTGGTCCTCGTACAGCGTGAACGTTCCGTCCCGGCCCCTGTAGACGCGGATCTCCACGGGGTCGATGCTCTGCGTCGCGTACTGGATCATCGGGCCCATCGGAACGACCGATCCCGCCTTGACGAAGAGCGGGATCTGGCTGAGGGGCGCGCTCACCGACACGCTGGCGCCGCCGTTCACCGTGGCGCCCGTCCAGAAGTTGTACCAGGTGCCCGCGGGGAGATAGACGTTCCGGCTGGTCACGCCGGCGGCGACGACGGGGTTGACGAGGAACGCGGGACCGAACAGGAACTGGTCCTTGATGTTGAACACGTTCGCGTCGTTCTGGTAGTCGAACACCAGGGGACGCATGATCGTGTAGTGCTCGCTCGTCACCCTCCAGGCGAGCGAATAGATGTAGGGCATCAGGCGGTAGCGCAGGTTGTCGATGGTCAGGAGATTCGCCTTGGTCGTGGCGCTCCACTGATTGCCGTAGAGCTCCCTCGAACCGCCTCCGTGGATCCGGAAGATCGGGGAGAACGCCCCGTACTGGAACCAGCGCGTGAACAGCTCGTTGTTCGCGGCCGTGCTCCAGGTGATGCTGTGCCCCCAGTACCCGCCGATGTCCGTGGTCCAGTACGGCATCCCTGCCGCCGCGAAGTTGAGGCCCGCAGGCACCTGCCTGGCGAGGACCGGGAACGTGCAATCGATGTCGCCGGACCAGAGGGTGGTCGCGTAGCGCTGCTGGCCCGCGAACGCGCTCCGGGTGAGGACGTACACCCGCTTTCCGCTGGGCCCGATCGAGCGCCACCCTTCGTACAGCGCCTTGGCGTGCTGGAGGGGATAGGCATTGATGAAGAACGCCCCCTTGCCGAGCGCGGTGTTGGCCGCCCGCATGTTCAACGGATCGGGATAGGCCTGAGGCTCGGTGTTGTCCGCCCAGATGGCATCCCAGCCGTAGTTCCCGATGAGGCGGTTGTAGATCTGCTGGTAGACGAGGGTCCGGGCGCTGGAATTGAACGTGTCGTAGAAGTGGTGGCTGCCGCCGCTCGGGTAGAGGGCGCCGATGGCGTTGAGCGCGTTGTAGTTGTCTTGGTCACCCGCCTTGCGAGGGTTGGCGACCTGCTGGTACACGGGCCAGATCGAGATCATCGTGTGGACGTTGGCCGAGTGCATGTTGTTCACCAGCGTCGTCGGATTGGGATAGCGGGCCTCGTCCATGAAGTGGGAGCCCCAGGAATACGGAGTCCAGTAGTCCCAGTCCTGGACGATGACGTCGAGGGGGATCCGGTTGTTCCGGTACCCATCCTTCACCGCCAGGAGCTCGGACTGGCTCGCGTACTTGTCCTTCGACTGGAAGAGGCCGTAGGCCCACTTCGGGAAGAGCGGCGCCGTGCCGGTGGCGGTGCGGTAATTGGCGACCACGCGGTCGAGGCTGGGACCATAGAAGAAGTAGTAGTCCACCATCTCGCCGGCCTCGGACACGTAGCGGTACCTGGTGTTCCCCGAGTCGGCCCCGTAGAAGTCCGAGGTGGAGTAGTTGTCCCAGAAGATCCCGTAGCCCCGGTTCGAGACCAGCAGCGGAACGTTGATCTCGGTGTTGACGTTCAGGATGCGCCGGTTCGTGCCCTTCCGGTTCATCACGTTGTCCTGGTGCTGCCCGAGACCGAAGAGGGCCTCGCTGGTCGGCGAGGCGAAGATGGTCTCGATCCGGTTCGTGCCCACCCCCTCGACCGTCACCCCGGTCACGATCTTGCTGCGGGTGGCGTCCTCGGCGAGGACCACGGCGTCGTTCAGGTCGGTGTAGGTGATCGATCCTGTGTTCGTGTTGACCTTCGCCTTCATCCGGTCGGTGGTGACGGTCAGGGTCGGTGCCGCGTAGGTCACGCAGAAGCTCGGCGTGGGCCAGACCTTGTTCACGGAGAGGGAGGTCTTGGCGGGGAAGCTCGAGCCGGGCGTGTAGGTGACCCGGATGATGTCGTCCTGGCACACCTGAAGCCGCTGGCGGGCGGAGCCCAGCGTGAACGTGACCCCGGTGGCGTCGACGCTGAACGGGCCGCTCCCCGCGGGCGGCGGCGGGCACGTGACCGCGGGCAGCTCGCCCGTATCGGCCACGCCGACCTCGGTCTCCCCGCCCACGCCGCACGCCATGAACCACGAGGCGACGAGAGCAGCCACGAGCCGCGCCGAGCTCCCGAAACCCCTTCTCGGATTCGTTCCGAACTTGCGCATGACCGCTCCTATATCGTTATAGATTTGGAAGCAGGGTCGCTGGACACGAGAGCAGCGATCCGGAACCCTCTGACACGGGTAGTGCGCGCATCCTTGCATAGGCCCCTTTTCGCGGTCAAACGCGGGGCCCGGCGGGCGCGGCTCCGGCCGTCGAAGCTCGTCTGAATTCGGGCGCGTGGCGGACGGCGTCCCCGAAGGGGCGACGAATGGCCCCGAAATCCGCGTTCGCGAACGCCTCCGCGCGTGTGACCGGCGCTCGACCGAGGAGTGGACGGCGGCGCTCCAAATTCGCTTCACCGGGCGGGAGGT
>JAEZXM010000494.1 GCA_023419875.1 Pseudomonadota bacterium
CGGCGTTTCTGCCGGACGTGGAGGGGAAGCCGGCGGCCTCCCCCGTGCGCTCGACGTGAGCGGAGCGGGGGCGTCACTCGGGGGCGCCTCGCCTGGGCGCGTTGCCGGCTGGGGTGGCTTCGCGGCAAAGCTACGGACACCCCTCGATCGTCGACACCGCCTCGATGGTGCCGCTGCGCAGAGCGGTCACAGTCTGCCCGTCCGTCTCGAACGCGAGGCCGTTGCCGGCATCTCCGGCGACGAGGACGGCGTGCGCGAAATCGGCGTACGGGTGCGGCTCCGAGGCGGCGACCGGGTAGAGCCGGTGAAGCGTGGCCTCGGGCGTGCCGATGCCGGCGCCCTCGAGCGTCCGGTATGGCTCGGCGAAGACGTCGACGCGCGCGATCCGGCCCGACGCGATCACGAACGCGACGCCGGGGAGACGCCTGGGGGTCACGTAGTGACACGCTTCGTACTCGGCGGCGTCCGGCCCGGGTGAGGGCACGGGTTCGTCCGGAACGAGCGAGTCGTCGAGAAGGCGCTCGGCCTCGCTGACGGTCATCCCCACGCGCACCGGGCCGAACCCCTCGGCGTGGAGCGCGTACGTACCCTCCGGGAACGACCCCTCCTGCGGCCCGGGGGACGCGATCAACGTGAGTCCGACGAGCCACGGAACGGTCCATTCCGCAATGGTCATCGCGAGTTCCTCCTTCGAGGAGCTCACGAGAGCAAGGGCCGGGCCAGGCGCCTTACTCCCCCAGCATCTGTGGGTCGAGCCGCTCGAGGCGCCGGCGCACGAAGCTCGCGTCGACGGTGATGCGCTTCCCGCGGCGCTCCGGGGCCTCGAAGAGGAGATCGGACATCACCGCCTCGACCACCGCGCGCAGGCCGCGCGCGCCCGCATTGCGCTCGACCGAGGCGCGGACGATGTCGCGCAGGGCGCCGTCGCTGAACGCGAGATCGACGCCGTCGGCGGCGAGGAGCTCCTTCACCTCCCGTACGACGGCGTCCGGCGGGCCGGTGAGGACCTCGAGCAGCTCCTCCTGCGAGAGCTCCTCGAGCTGCACCACCACGGGGAGGCGGCCCAGGAACTCGGCCAGCATGCCGTACTCGAGGAGGTCCTTCGTGCGGATCGGTCGCCGCGCGGACCGGTGCGCGTCGCGGGCGCCGAAGCCGAGGCCCCGGCCCTCGGCGGCGTAGGCGTGCAGGTCGGAGAAGGTCCCCGCGCAGACGAAGAGGATGTCGGTCGTGTCCACCGTGACCGTCTCCTGCCGCGGCCAGTGCTGGCCGGCGCCGACCGGGACCTGCACCTCCCGCCCCTCGAGCAGCTTCAGGAGGGCCTGCTGCACGCCCTCGCCGCCGATGTCGCGTGCGCCGCCGCCGGTGCGCGGCCCGTGCGAGCGCCGGGCGATCTTGTCCACCTCGTCCACGAAGACGATCCCGCGCTGGGCGTCGTCCACCGAGTGCCCGGCCCGGGAGAGCAGATCGGAGATCATCGCCTCCACGTCCTTGCCGTAGTAGCCGGCCTCGGTGAACTCGGTCGCGTCGGCGACGTGGAACGGGACGCTCAGGACCTCGGCCAGCGTGCGCGCCAGGTGCGTCTTGCCCGAGCCGGTCGGGCCGATGAGGAGGACGTTGGACTTGCGCACCCCGGGGCTCCGGCGCGAGCGGCGGAGCGTGAGCCGCTTCTGGTGGTTGTACGCGGCGACGGAGAGCGCCCGCTTGGCGCGGTCCTGTCCCACCACGTGGCGCGAGAGCCGCTCGTGGATCTGGCGCGGGGTGAGGACGAGCCCGGGATCGTCCGGGCGGGGAGAGCTCTTCACGAGAGAAACGGTCATCCCGCCCCGGGGCGCGCGCAAGGGGGCGCGGCGCCGGCCGGGGCCGGTCCGCTCACCCGTGGAGCGTCCAGCCGGCGAGCTTGTACAGGAGGCGTGCGCCGACGTTGCCGTCCCACTCGTCGGTGCCGGTCGGATCCGGCGAGACCTCCACCAGGTCGAAGCCGACGATCCTGCGCCCGCTCTGCACGGCGGCGGCCAGGAGGTACGCCGCCTCCTGGAACGAGAGGCCGCCGGGCACCGGCGTGCCGGTGTGCGGGCAGAGCGAGGGATCGAGCGCGTCGATGTCGAACGACACGTACACGTCCTTCGGCAGCGGTTCGAGGATCCGCCGTGCCTGCGCCGCCCAGCTCTCGCCCTCGAACCGCGCCCGGGCGAGCGCGGCGTCGTGGTGCTGGACGATGCGGCCGCCGGACGCCGCCGCGTAGGCGTGCTCCTCCTCGGAGAGGTCTCGCAGGCCCACCTGGATGAACCGGGAGATCTCCGGCAGGCGCTCCGCGGCGTTGTACAGCACCGACGCGTGACTGTACGTGAATCCCTCGTACGCGACGCGCAGGTCGGCGTGGGCGTCGAGGTGCAGGACGCCCATGCCCGGATGCCGCCGCGCGTGGGCGGCGAGGCTGCCGAGCGCGACCGAGTGGTCGCCGCCGATCACCCCGGCCCGCTTGCCCGCCCGCAGGATCCCGGCCACCCGCTCCTCCACCCAGGCG
>JAEZXM010000498.1 GCA_023419875.1 Pseudomonadota bacterium
CGCCGTCGAGGAGCCGGCGGTAGAAGTCCGTCGCCGCCGCGACGTACACCGGCCCCTTCATCCGCCCCTCGATCTTGAGGCAGGCGACGCCCGCCTCGCAGAGCGCCTCGACGTGGTCGGGGAGCGCGAGGTCCTTCATCGAGAAGGCGAAGCCGCTCGTGAGGCCGGGCGCGAGCGCTTCTCCCGGCACCGCGCCGTTGAACGCCTTCACCTCCCACCGATCGCGGCACGGGTAGGCGCACTGCCCGCGGTTTCCGCTCCGGCCGAGCACGAGCGACGAGAAGAGGCACAGGCCGCTGTACGCGTAGCAGAGCGCGCCGTGGAGGAAGGACTCGACCTCCACGCCGGGAACGGCGGCCGCGGCGCGGATCTCCTCCAGCGTGAGCTCGCGGGCCAGGGTCACGCGGGCGAAGCCGAGGTCGCGCAGCGTCTCGACCGCGGCGGGCGAGTGCGCGGCGAGCTGGGTACTCGCGTGCAGCTCCAGCTCGGGGAAGTGGCGGCGCGCGATCCGGGCCACGCCCAGGTCCTGCACGATGAGCGCGTCGGCGCCGAGGTCGGCGAGGGCGCCCAGCGTCTCGACGAGGCCGTCGAGCTCGCCGTCCAGCACGAGCGTGTTGACCGCCACGAAGCAGCGGCGGCGCGGGGTGAGCGAGCGCGCCCAGCCGATGAAGCGGTCGAGCTCGTCGAGCCCGAAGTTGTGGGCCTCGGCGCGGGCGGAGAAGCGCCTCAGCCCGAGGTAGACCGCGTCGGCGCCGTACTGGAACGCGGCGAGCCCGGCGTCGAGGCCGCCCGCGGGGGCGAGCAGCTCGGGGCGGCGGGGGTGGCTCGGGCTACGAGGCATCGTGGGGCGCCGGCGCGTGCCTGCGGCGCGCGGGCAACAGCAGTAGCACCGCCCCGCCCACGATCGCCAGATCCGCCACGTTGAAGACGCCGGTCCGCACGTCCCCCAGCCCCAGGTTCAAGAAGTCGGTCACGTACCCGCTCGACGCGATCCGGTCCCAGAGGTTCCCGAGGCCACCGCCCGCCACGAGCGCCGCCCCCAGCGTCACCCGGCGGGAGCCCATCCGGACGACCGCCACCCAGGCCGCCCCCAGCACGAGCGCCAGCACACCCCAGGTGAACAGCGCGTCCCGGACCAGCGGCGGCAAGCTCGCGCCGAGCCCGAGAAACGCGCCCGGGTTCTTCACGAGCACCAGCCGGAGCGCGTCGCCGAGGAACGAGTACGGTCGGTTCGGATCGAGGAGGGCGCGCGCGACGGCCTTCGACCCCTGGTCGAGGGCGACGCAGCCCAGGATCACGAGCAGCGCCCGAGCACGGGCGCCGGCTCGGGGCGTCGTGGGGACGGCGGGGCTCGGCTCCATCAGACCACCGGACGCCGACGGAAGACGAACAGGCCCGGCACCGCGAGCCCCACCGCCAGCGCGGCCACGATGAAGGTCACCTCGAGCCCCTGCTCGAGCGCGGTCGTGAGGAGCTCGTCCGTCACGCCGGAGCGCTGCATCTGCCAGAGGGCGAGGAGCGTCTGGTACATCGGCACGCCCGGCACCATGGGGATGACCGCGGCGACGGTGAACACCTTGGGGTGCGCGCGCAGCCGCTGGGCGGCGTAGACCCCGAGCCAGCTCACCGCCGCCGCGGCCAGGAACGTGGCCCAGGCGACGGGCGTCCCCGCCTCGGTGAGCAGGAACCGGAGCCCTCGCCCCAGCGCGCCCCCGAGCGCGCACCACCAGAGGATCCGCGCCGGCACGTTGAAGGACATCCCGAAGCCGACCGCGGGGACGGCGGCGAGCGCGGCGGTCTGGACGAAGGCGACGAGCGTGTTCACGGCAGTCCCCACCGGCTCCGAAGCGCCAGCGAGAGGAGGATGCCGGCCGCGGCCGCGGCGGCGAGCAGGGTGGCGTACGCCAGCCGGGCGAGGCCGATGCTCGTGTACCCCTTCACCATGTCGGACACGCCGTTGATGAGCGGGAACCCGGGGACGAGGAAGAGCACGCACGAGGCGAGCACGGCGCTCGGGGTGGCGCTCCCGGCCCAGACCTCGAGCCCGCCGAGCCGGAGCGGCGCCGCGGCGAGGCCGGCGAGGGTGCTCGCCACGAAGGCGGCGAAGAAGAAGGTCACCACCGGGCTGAAGTGGAGCCGCGCCACCCGCAGCCGCACGTACATGGCGAGCGCGCTCGCCAGGAGCACGGCGGCGCAGCCCTGGAGGTCGGCGCGGGCGAGCGCCGCGAACGCCGCGCAGGAGACGCCGATGACGATCGCGACCAGCCAGCGCGGGTACGGCGACGGGGCGAGCGCGGCGAGGCGCGCCTGGCACCCCGCGACGCCGAGCATGCCCGCCTCCACGTCGAGCACCGCCCGCTGCACCTCGATGACGGCGCGCATGTTGATGCCGCGGTCCTCGACGCGACGGACCGTCGTCACCGAGCGGCTGCCGCAGAGCGTGGTGAGAACGATGGAGTTGGCGAAGATCCCGGCCTCGACGCGGTCCACGCCGAGCGCGATCGCGAGCCGACGCATGAGCGTCTCGATGAGGGCGCTCTCCGCCCCGTGCTGCATCAGGACGACGCCGGTCGAGATGCAGAGCCGGGTGATCTCCTGCTGCTCCGCCTCGGCGAGGGGCGCGACGCGGTGGGTGGGCGTGCCGGGCGCGGACACGGGGCGAACCTAGCCGCGTTCGGAGTGGGTGGCAACGCGGCGCCGCATTCGGCCGCGCCGTCGGTCCTCGTCAGTTCTCCCCCCACTCCCCGTGCTCGCCCTCCGGCGCGAGCTCGACCACGACCTCCGCCCGCACCGCGTCGCCCACGGGCTCGGCGGTGAACGAGGCCACCCGGATCCGCGAGAGGAGCGACAGGACCTGCTCGAGCTTGGCGCGTTGCTCCTCCGCCTTGGCGGTGTCACGGAAGACGGTGTCGGACAGGCCGCGCAGCCCCGCCACGATCCCCTCCACGTCGACGTAGCCGCCCCCGAGCTTGCTCCGGAGCGCGGCCGCGGCGGCGTCGGAGGGCGGCGAGAAGCTGCTGCGTCTCCGCTGCGCGAGCGCCCGCATCGTGCCGCTGGGGCCCACGGCGAAGACGAGCCGCCCGTCCTGCACGTGGAAGCCGAGCTCCCCGCCCGATTCCGGCACCACCCAGGGCCCGTCTTCCGCAGACGCGCCGTTCATCATCTCGCGCAGCGTCCTCTTCATGCCCTCCGGGTCGGAGAGCCCGAGCACGAGCTCCCCCTGGAGGAGCGCGAGCGGCTCCTTGACGGCCGAGGGCACCGGCGCGCCCTCCTCGAGCGGCGCGAGGCGGAGGCCCAGCGCCATGCCCGGCCCGAGCGCGTCGTAGTAGGCATCCCACCGCTCGCGCTTCTCCGGCGTGCGCTCCTTGTTCCCGGTTCCGAAGGATTCCCTGGGGACGATGGCGCGCAGGTCGATCCCGGTGTGCACGACGATCGAAGCGCCGGGGTCGAGCTTGTTCAGGAACGCGCGGGGGTCCGTCGCCTCGGCGACCGCCCGCTTCCCTCCCTCCGTGAGCGGATAGACCCAGACCACGCGGGCACGCTCCGCGGAGCCGCCGAAGCCGAAGGACGCGCCGCCCCGGAGCATCGGTTGCTCGTCCAGGAGCTTCGAGCCGGGCGGGAGGAAGCCCAGCGCCGCGAGCTCCGATCCCAGTGCGGCCGACATCTTCCGGTACGCCGGGGTGGTGCCGAGGTGCCCCGACGCCGGGATCGCGAGCGTCTTCCGGACCCGCCGGGCGGCGGCGTGCTCCATCCCGATCACGGCGTGACCTCCGGTGATGGCGTACGCGACCTCCTCACGCGGGCCTTTCCCGCGCCAGACGACCACCTTCGGCGAGCCCGGCAGGACGGTCCGGACCGCGCGCGTGAGCTGCTCCTTGCAGATCGCGGCCAGCGTGGCCTCGAACCGGGCGGCGTTCGCGATCGGCACGACGAGGGCGCCCTCGGTCGGTGAGCCTTCCCAGGTGTCGCCGGAGGCGATGACGTAGAGGACCGCGCCCCTGCGCGGATCGAGCCCGGCCTCCCGCATCGACTCGGGACCGAGGAGGTCGAAGCCCAGGCGGCCGCGGATCACCGCGCGTCCGTCGCGGAGCTTCCCTGCGCCCGGGAACCCCACGACGACGTCGAAGAGCGCCTTTCCCTGCTTCGCGAACGTCTCGAGGGACGGGATCACCAGGACGGCGTCCGCGTTGCGAGGGACGAACTTCTCGAGCGGCTTCGGGGCAGCCCCCGCTGCGACCGGGGCGAGGGAGAGGAGGACGGTGAGCAGTCGGACAGGAAGGCGCATGCCGCACGCTCGCACGGGGCGGCGCCGGCCGTCAAAGGCGCCAGAGGAACGCCGCCGCCGTGAGCGCGAGGACCAGGGCGATGACCACGATCGGAGAGATCGGGAACTGCTCCAGGCGCGAGGGCCGATCCGGCGTGGGCCCGTCCTCGGGCACCTGGGCGGCGGGGTCCGCCGCCGGGCCGAAGATCCCGCTCGCGGCGATGAGCTCGCGCGCCCGCGCGGCGTCGGCGCTGCGCACGAGCAGCCTGGCCCCGCCGCCGGCCCCGGGAATGAGCGGGCCGAGCGGGCCGCCGAGGGCACCCTCGAGCCACGCCTCCACGTCGGCCGAGGAGAGGAGCTCGATCAACATCTCCGCCTCCTGGACCCGGAGGAAGCCGGCCACCACCTCGACGTCGCGCATGGAGGAAGCGTGACACGCCGGCGGCGGCGCGGCAATGGCGGAGGCGGGCGCGGGACTGGGCGCCGCGGCCCCTAGACGCCGAAGAGCGAGGTGCTGAGGTACTTCTCCCCCCGGTCCGGCAGGATCGTGACGATCGTCCCCGCCTCGATCTCGGAGGCGACGACGCGCGCCGCCCACAGGGCCGCCCCGCTGCTCATGCCCGCGAAGATGCCCTCCTCGAGCGCGAGCCGCCGGGCACAGTCGAACGCGTCCTCGGTCTCGACCATGATGTGGCGGTCGATCTGGGCGGGGTCGTAGATCGCCGGGACGATCGCCTCCTCGAGGTTCTTGAGCCCCTGGATGTAGTGCCCGCGCACCGGGTGGGCGCTCACGATCCGGACCCCGGGGACGCGCTCCTTGAGCGCGAGCCCCACGCCCATCAGCGTGCCGCTCGTCCCGAGGGACGAGACGAAGTAGTCGACCCGGCCGCCGGTCTGCTCGAGGATCTCGACCGCGGTGCTCCGGTAGTGGGCGAGCTGGTTGTAGTGGTTCGAGAACTGGTCCGGCATGAAGTAGCGGTCGGGGAACTCGCGGACGAGCTCGCGCGCACGGAGGATGGCCCCGTCGGTGCCGAGCCGCGACGCGGTGAGCGTCACCCGCGCACCGAACGCCTGGATCATCTTGCGCCGCTCGATCGAGACCGCCTCGCTCATCACGATCTCGACCTCGTACCCCTTCACCGCGCCGATCATCGCGAGCGCGATCCCGGTGTTGCCGCTCGTCGGTTCGAGGATGGTCTTGCCGCGGACCAGCGTGCCCTCGCGCTCCGCCTGCTCGATCATCGAGAGGGCGATCCGGTCCTTGATGCTGCCGGTGGGGTTGAACCCCTCGAGCTTGGCGAGCAGCTCGACCCGCGGGTTGGGGTCGAGCCGCTCGATGCGGACCATCGGCGTCTTGCCGATGAGGCCGAGGATGCCGGGGTGCCTCGAGGTCAATTGAAGCTCGCCGAGAGCGCGAGGCCGCCGCCCCACGTCCGCCACCTCGGTCCGTCCGGGCCGCCGTCGTTGGAGGAGAGGTGCAGGACGCCGGCGAGGCCGAGGCCCCAGCGCGGGGAGACGAACCACTCCTTCCCGATCGCGGCGCGCAGGCCGAGCCCCCAGCGGCTGTAGTCGACGGTATCGCCGAACGGGTCGTAGAGCGACAGCCGCGTGATCGAGGGCGTGGCCGAGAAGTACAGGTTGGCCGGCATCAGGTAATAGGTGAGGCGCGCACCGTAGGCGGTGACGTCGTAGCTCATGCCGTCGAGGGTCTCCGCGAGACCGTCCTCGCTGTACTCGGGATCGATCGCCCCGGCGCCCCAGACCTCGCCCCCGAGGATCAGGTTCGGGACGATCGCGCCGCCGAGCGAGACGGCCGCGATTCCGCCCACGCCGTTGAACTCACGCGAGACGCCCGCGTCGGACGCCCGGGAGGCGGTCCAGCCCGGCCCGAGGTCCGCGTGGAAGTGCAGCCCGACATGGTCCTCGATGTGTCTGCCCGTGACGCAGCCGGCGGCCATGAAGGCCGCCGTGGCGATGACGAAGCTCCGCATGACGTTCCTCCCGAGGAGGGTCCGTACCCCGCGCGGATGGTACCAGATCAAGCGGGCAACGAAGCGCCGGGGACGGCCACCCACACCGGCACGCGGGCGGCGTCGAGCACCTTCTGCACCGCGGCCGGCACCGGCAGGTCGGTGAAGAAGCGGTCCATGTCCGAGAGGTGGCCGAGCCGCACCAGCGCGCGGCGGGTGAACTTGGAGTGATCGGCGACGAGCCAGACCTCGCGCGCCTGCTCCATGATCGCCTGGGCGACCTTCACCTCGCGGTAGTCGTAGTCGAGGAGCGTACCATCCGGCTCGATGCTGGAGACGCCGATCACCGCCACGTCCACCTTGAACTGGCGCATGAAGTCGACGGTCGCCTCGCCGACCACGCCGCGATCGCGGTTTCTGACGAGCCCGCCGGCGATGAGCACCTCGGCGTGCTCGTTGCCGGCGAGGATGGCCGCGACGTTGAGGTTGTTCGTGACCACCCGGATCCCGCGGTGGCGTGCGAGCGCCCGCGCCACCTCCTCGGTGGTGGTCCCGATGTTGAGGATGAGCGAGCGGCCCGGCTCGACGTGCTGCGCGACCCCGCGTGCGATGAGCCGCTTCGCGTCGACGTTCATCACCTGCCGCTGCTCGTAGTCGATGTTCTCGACCGTGGAGGGCAGCCCGACGCCGCCGTGGTAGCGGGCGACCTGCTCCGCCTCCTCCAGGGCGCGGAGGTCGCGGCGGATGGTCTGCGTGGTCACACGCAGGTGCCTGGCGAGGTCCGCGACCGATACATCGCCGTTTTTGCGAATGAATTCGATGAGTTGTCGCTGGCGAGGGGTCATGCTATAAATGAACCCAAGTGAACCGAAACGAAAACCACCGGCCCGAGCCATTCTAGCCCACGTCAGGGTTTTCCGCCGGTTCGCGTTTCTCCATGAGCGCAGCGCTCCGCCAGTCCGTCCTCGATCGCCTCTCCCGTTCGCCCTTCGACGTGCTCGTGGTCGGCGGCGGGATCAACGGCGCGGTCGCCGCGGCCGCGCTCTCGACCCGCGGGGCCCGGGTGGCGCTGCTCGAGCGCGCCGACTTCGCCTCCGCGACCTCGCAGGAGTCGTCGAACCTGATCTGGGGCGGCATCAAGTACCTCGAGACCTTCGAGCTCGGGCTGGTCCGCAAGCTCTGCCGCGCACGCAACCAGCTGCTGCGGGCGTATCCCTCGGCGGTGAAGGAGGTCCGGTTCTACACCGCGCACGCTCGCGACTTCCGCTACGGCCGGTTCACGCTCTCCGCCGGCACGTGGCTCTACTGGGCGCTCGGCGGGTTCTTCACGAGGAGGCCGCGCGCCCTCTCCCGGGCCCGGATGGCGCGGGAGGAGCCGTCCGTCGCGCTCGAGGGCGTGGACGGCGGGTTCGAGTACTCGGACGCGTACCTTCCCGACGGCGACGCGCGGTTCGTGTGGGGGTTCGTGCGGGCGGCGCTCGACCAGGGGTGCGCCGCGGCCAACTACGTGGAGGTCCAGCGCGCCCGGCGGGAGGGGGACCTGTGGGCGGCGGAGGTGCGCGACCGCGCGGGCGGGCGGACCTCGGAGGTGCGCGCCCGCGTGCTCGTGAACGCCTGCGGTCCGTACGCCGACGCGCTCAACGCGCGGAACGGGGTCCGCACCGCGCACCGGCACGTGCTCTCGAAGGGCATCCACCTGCTCGTTCCGCGCGCCGTGCCCGGCCCCCGCGTGCTCACGTTCTTCGCCGACGACGGGCGGCTCTTCTTCGCCATCCCCCTCGGGACCACCACCTGCATCGGCACCACCGACACGCCCGTCGACGACCCCGACGTCGCGGTGACGCCGGAGGACCGGCGCTTCGTGCTCGAGAACATCAACAAGCGGCTGCGCCTCGCGCGCCCGCTGGGCGAGGCGGACATCCTCGCGGAGCGCTGCGGGGTCCGCCCGCTCGCGGTGGAGAGCGCCGGCGAGTCCGCCCGCGACTGGATGCAGCTCTCCCGGCGGCACGCGATCGACACGGACGCCGAGGCACGCCACGTGACCGTCTTCGGCGGGAAGCTCACCGACTGCCTCAACGTGGGCGAGCGGATCTGCTCGGAGGCGGTCCGCCTCGGCGTCGCCCTCCCCGACCCGCGGCGCCGCTGGTTCGGCGAGCCGCCCGCGGCGCTCCGCGAGGAGTTCCTGCTCCAGGCCGAGCGGCTCGAGCTCGGCGGCGGCGGCGACGACGACCTCCCGGAGCGGCTGTGGCGCAGGCACGGGCTGCACGCGCTCTCGCTCCTCGAGGCGATCCGGCGCGAACGGACGGCGGCCGAGCCGGTGCTTCCGGGCGCGGACCTCCTGCGCTGCGAGGTCGAGCTCATGGCCGAGCGCGAGATGGTGGTGGAGCTCGAGGACTTCCTCCGGCGTCGCACCGGCATCGCGCAGTCCTTCCGGCACGACGACCTCGCCCACGCGCCCGGGCTCCGCGAGATCGCCCGCCTGCTCTTCGGGCCCCGAGCCGACGAGCGGCTGTCCGCGTTCCGGGCGGCCCCGCTTCCCATGGCGCGCTGAGTCGAAACGAAAAGCGGAAATTTGAGCCATTCCGGGTACTTACTCGTTTGGGGTCGCTCGCGGGAAAACGGGTGAACCGAAACGAAAAACATCGAACATGACGGTGCGCCGGTGTTATGGGCCCTGGGTTCGGGACCGCCACGCAGGCACACGCGCCTGCAAGGGAGCGAAGCATGACGCACCACCTGAGGTTCGGGCTCGCCGCCGCCGTGGCTCTGGCGTCGAGCACCGTGGGCCGCGCCGACGAGGCCGCGGCGAGGCGATGGATCGACAGGGAGTTCAAGCCCTCCACCCTGTCGAAGGCACAGCAGCTCGAGGAGCTCCGCTGGTTCATCAACGCGGCCAAGCCCTACCGCGGGATGGAGATCAACGTGCTGTCGGAGACGATCCCGACGCACGAGTACGAGGCGAAGACCCTCACCAAGGCGTTCCAGGAGATCACCGGCATCAAGGTGAACCACCAGCTCCTGGGCGAGGGCGAGGTGGTGCAGGCGGTCCAGACGCAGATGCAGACGAACCGCAACCTGTACGACGCGTACGTCAACGACTCCGACCTCATCGGCACGCACTCCCGGCTCCAGTCGGCGGTGAACCTCACCGACTGGATGAACGGCGAGGGCAAGGCGGTGACGTCGCCCACGCTCGACGTGAACGACTTCATCGGGCGCTCGTTCACCACCGGGCCGGACGGCAAGCTCTGGCAGCTCCCCGACCAGCAGTTCGCGAACGTCTACTGGTTCCGCTACGACTGGTTCAAGCGGCCCGACCTCCGGGAGCGGTTCAAGGCCAAGTACGGCTACGAGCTGGGCGTGCCGGTGAACTGGTCCGCCTACGAGGACATCGCCGAGTTCTTCACCAACGACGTGAAGAACATCGACGGCGTCCGCGTGTACGGCCACATGGACTACGGCAAGCGCGCGCCCGACCTCGGCTGGCGCATGACCGACGCCTGGCTCTCGATGGCCGGCGTCTCCTCCAAGGGGCTCCCCAACGGCCGGCCCATCGACGAGTGGGGCATCCGCATGGAGCCCGGCTCGTGCAACCCCGCGGGCGCGTCGATCTCGCGCGGCGGCGAGACCAACGGCCCGGCCGCCGTCTACGCCATCCGGAAGTGGGACGAGTGGCTGCGGAAGTACGCGCCGCCCGGCGCGGCGGACTACGACTTCTACCAGTCGCTCCCCGCGCTGGCGCAGGGCAACGTGGCCCAGCAGGTCTTCTGGTACACCGCCTTCACCGCCAACATGGTCGCCCCGAAATCGGAGGGGAACAACACCGTGGACGACAAGGGAACGCCGCTCTGGCGCATGGCCCCCTCGCCCCACGGCCCGTACTGGCAGGAGGGGATGAAGATCGGCTACCAGGACGCCGGCTCCTGGACGCTCTTCAAGTCCACCCCGGTGAACCGGCGCCGCGCGGCCTGGCTGTACGCGCAGTTCACCGTCTCGAAGACGGTGTCCCTGAAGAAGAGCCACGTCGGCCTGACGATCGTCCGGGACTCGGACATCCGCCACCAGTCGTTCACCGACCGTTCACCCAAGCTCGGCGGCTGGGTCGAGTTCTACCGGTCGCCGGATCGCGTGCTCTACACGCCGACCGGGATCAACGTCCCCGACTACCCGAAACTCGCGCAGCTCTGGTGGCAGAACATCGGCGACGTGAACTCCGGCGCGTTCACGCCGCAGCAGGCGATGGACCGCCTGGCGAAGGAGATGGACGACGTGATGGCGCGCATGCAGGTCGCCGACGAGAAGGCCAAGACGTACAGCGGGTGCGGACCGCGCCTCAACCCCGAGAAGGATCCCAAGGAGTGGCTCGGGCGGCCCGACGGCCCCAAGGCGAAGCTCGCCAACGAGAAGCCGAAGGGCGAGACGGTGGACTACGACGAGCTCGTGAAGCGCTGGAAGACCTAGACGCGCGCGGGGTGGGAGGGCCGGGCGGACGGGCACGGCCGCCCGGCCCTCGTCCCCACCGCCCGTGCCCCCGGGTCCTGCATGATCTTCGCCCTCCAGGACGTCGAGCTGCGCGTGGCCGGGGAAGTCCACCTCCACCCCACGCGGCTCTCGCTCGAGCCCGGCGGCTTCAACGTCCTGCTCGGCCCCACCCTGGCCGGGAAGACGACCCTCCTGCGCATCCTCGCGGGCCTGGTGCGTCCCAACACCGGGCGGGTCCTCCAGGACGGCCGCGACGTCACCGGCGTCCCGGTCCGCCGGCGGCGCGTGGCGATGGTGTACCAGCAGTTCATCAACTACGGGCACATGTCCGTCTTCGAGAACGTCGCCTCGCCGCTCCGGGTGGCCGGCGTCGGGCAGGCGGAGCTCCGGACGCGGGTGCACCGGATCGCGGAGCTGCTCGGCCTCGGCGCCTTCCTGGATCGCCGGCCGACCGAGCTCTCCGGCGGCCAGCAGCAGCGGCTGGCGCTGGCCCGCGCGCTGGTGAAGGACGCCGACCTCGTGCTCCTCGACGAGCCGCTCGCCAACCTCGACTACAAGCTCCGCGAGGCGCTGCGCGACGAGCTCCCGCGGCTGTTCGCCGACCGGGAGTGCGTCGTGGTCTACGCCACCACGGAGCCGGCCGAGGCCCTCCTCCTCGGCGGCCGCACGGCCACGCTCGACCTCGGCCGGGTGACGCAGTTCGGCCCATCCGCGGAGGTCTACCGCCGACCGGTGGACCTCACCACCGCGCGCGCCTTCTCCGACCCGCCCATCAACACCGCCGCGGTGAAGAAGCTCGGGGACCGCATTGCGCTGGGGGCGCTCGCGAGCTGGCGGGCGTCGGGCGCCCTCGCCGGCCTGCCGGACGGGCCGTACACGCTGGGGCTCCGACCGCACCACGTGCGGATCGTGGGGGCGAACGGGAGCGGGAGCGGAGGGGCGAGGGAGGACGTCGAGATCGCCGGGAAGGTGTCGATCGCCGAGATCAGCGGCTCGGAGAGCGTCGTCCACTTCGCCCTCGACGGCGGCACCTGGGTCTCGCAGACGCACGGCATTCACCGCTTCGACGTGGGCGCCGAGGTCCGCTTCCGCCTGGAGATCGGCCGGGGACTCTACTTCGGACCGGACGGGCGGCGCGTGGGCGTGGAGGTCTAAACCAGGAGTCAAACCGAATGGCGCACATCCGGCTCGAGCACCTCCGGCACTCCTACCGGCCCCGGCCCGCCGGCGACGACGACTGGGCCCTCAAGCGCCTCGACCTCGCCTGGGAGTCCGGCAGCGCGAACGCCCTGCTCGGCCCCTCGGGCTGCGGGAAGACCACGCTCCTCAACATCATCTCCGGGCTCCTCCGCCCGACCGAGGGGGTGGTGCGCTTCGACGAGCGCGACGTGACCGCGCTCCCGCCGCACGAGCGGAACATCGCCCAGGTGTTCCAGTTCCCCGTCGTCTACGACACGATGTCGGTCTACGACAACCTCGCCTTCCCGCTGCGCAACCGCCGGGTGCCGGCCGCGGAGGTGGACCGGCGGGTCGGGGAGATCGCCGAGCTGCTCGACCTCGGCCCCTCGCTCCGCCAGCGCGCGGCGGGGCTCACCGCCGACGGCAAGCAGAAGATCTCGCTCGGCCGCGGCCTGGTCCGATCCGACGTCGCCGCGATCCTCTTCGACGAGCCGCTCACGGTCGTCGACCCTCAGCTCAAGTGGCGGCTCCGCTCCAAGCTCAAGGAGCTCCACCAGCGGCTCGGCACGACCATGATCTACGTGACCCACGACCAGACGGAGGCGCTCACCTTCGCCGATCAGGTGGTGGTGATGAACCAGGGGCAGGTGGTGCAGGCGGGCACGCCGGTGGATCTGTTCGAGCGACCGCGGCACACGTTCGTGGGCCACTTCATCGGCTCGCCGGGCATGAACGTCCTGCCGGCGGCGGTGGAGGGGACCGCCGTGCGGTTCGACGGCCACCCGGTCGAGCTCCGTCCCGCGCCGTCCCGGGCCCCGCCGGCCGGGGCCCGGCTCGAGCTGGGCGTGCGGCCCGAGTTCGTCCGGTTCGCGGCCGACGGGATCCCGGTCCGGATCGTCCGGGTGAGCGAGGCGGGGCGAAACCGGATCGTCGAGGCGCACCACGGCGACACGCCGATCCGGCTGCTCGTGGCCGAGGGCGAGCCCGTCCCGGCGGAGCGGGCCTTCCTCCGGTTCGACCCCGCGCACACGCAGCTCTACGTGAACGGCTGGAGCGCCACGTGAGCGATCCCCTCGACGGCAAGACGCCCAGCGCGCGCGCCTGGCTCCTGGTGCTCCCGGTGGTGGTGCTGGTCGCGTTCAACGCGATCGTGCCGCTCATGACGGTGGTGAACTACTCGGTGCAGGAGACGTTCGGCGACAACGTCTTCTTCTTCGAGGGCCTGAAGTGGTACCGCGAGGTGCTCACCTCCTCCCGCTTCCACCAGGCGCTCCAGCGGCAGCTCCTGTTCACGGGCATCGTCCTCCTCATCCAGGTTCCGCTGGGGGTGGCGATCGCCCTCGCCATGCCTCGCCGCGGGTTCTGGGCCTCGGTCTGCCTCGTGCTCATGGCGATGCCGCTCCTCATCCCCTGGAACGTCGTCGGGGCGATGTGGAACCTGCTCGCCCTGCCGGACATCGGGCTCCTGGGCCGGACCCTGAACGCGATGGGGGTCGAGTACAACTACACGCGGCAGCCCTTCGCCGCCTGGGCGACGCTGGTGGCGATGGACGTGTGGCACTGGACGTCGCTGGTCGTGCTGCTCTCCTACGCCGGCCTCTCCGCCATCCCCGAGGCCTACTACCAGGCGGCGCGGATCGACGGCGCCTCGTCCTGGGCCGTCTTCCGCCGCATCCAGCTCCCGAAGATGAGGCGCGTGCTCCTCATCGCGGTGCTGCTCCGGTTCATGGACAGCTTCATGATCTACACCGAGCCGGTCGTCCTCACCGGCGGCGGCCCGGGGAACGCCACCACGCTCCTCTCCATCGACCTGGTGAAGATCGCGCTGGGCCAGTTCGACCTCGGCCCCGGCGCGGCGATGTCGCTCGTCTACTTCCTCATCATCCTGCTGCTCTCCTGGATCTATTACACGGTGATGACCCGCGACGGAGGCCGGTGAGATGCGCCGCGTGATCTGGCTCGTGCCCGCGCTGTACGTGCTGTTCCTGATGGTGCCGATCTACTGGCTCCTCAACATGTCCTTCAAGAGCACGAACGAGATCCTCGGCTCCTTCACGCTCTTCCCGCGCGACTTCACGCTCGTCAACTACCGGAAGATCTTCACCGACCCGACCTGGTACGGCGGGTACCTGAACTCGCTCGGCTACGTGGTGATGAACACCGTGCTCTCGGTGGCCACCGCCCTCCCCGCGGCGTACGCGTTCTCGCGCTACCGCTTCCTCGGCGACAAGCACCTCTTCTTCTGGCTGCTCACGAACCGCATGGCGCCGCCGGCGGTGTTCGCCCTCCCCTTCTTCCAGCTCTACTCCGCCATCGGCCTCTTCGACACCAAGGTGGCGGTGGCGCTCGCGCACACGCTCTTCAACGTGCCGCTCGCCGTCTGGATCCTGGAGGGCTTCATGTCGAGCGTGCCCAAGGAGCTCGACGAGACGGCCTTCGTGGACGGGTATCCGTTCTGGCGATTCTTCGGGCGGATCTTCGTCCCCACGATCGCCTCGGGCATCGGCGTGGCCGCCTTCTTCTGCTTCATGTTCTCGTGGGTGGAGCTCCTGCTCGCGAAGACGCTCACCTCGGTGAATGCGAAGCCGATCGTCGCCACCATGACCCGCACCGCGAGCACCTCGGGCTACGAGCTCGGGCTGCTGGCCGCCGCGGGCGCGCTGACGATCATCCCCGGGGCGCTCGTCATCTACTTCGTCCGGAACTACATCGCCAAGGGCTTCGCCCTGGGGCGGGTCTGAGGAGGTCGCCTCGTGGCCCCGACCGCGCACGGCTTCGGGTGGATGGCCTGGACCTGGCAGACGGCGCTGTTCTTCGCCCTGATCGGCCTCGCCCTGGTGGTGATGGGGATCTGGGAGTGGCGCTCCCCGGGCGGCGCGCCGCGCCGCGGCGTCCTGCGGCTCGAGACCACCCGCGGCGACCGGCTGTTCATCTCGCTGCTGGCCGCGGCGTACGTCCACCTCGGGTGGATGGCGCTGACCGGCGCGCCGCTCTGGATCGCCTCGGCGATCTCGGTCGGGCTGGCGGTGGCCGTGTTCCGGTACGTGTGATGGCCCCCGGGCGGTCCGCGGCCCTTCTCGGGCATCGTGCACGGGCTCGGTCGCGAATGAGGGCGATGCCTAAGTTTCGGCGCGGGAGGGGAGAGACATGCTCTGGACGATCACGATCATCCTGCTCGTCTTGTGGGCGCTCGGCCTGGCATCCAGCTCGGCGCTGGGCGCGTGGGTCCACATCCTGCTGATCCTCGCGGTGATCTCGCTCATCTTCGCGGTCATCCGGCGCGGTTCGGCAGCGGTTTGACGGTGGAGCAGGACGTGCAATGAAGAGAGGCCGGGCCCATACGGGCCCGGCCTCGTTCGTTCCGCATCCGGCCCCGATCACCCTCAGTGATGATACGGATCCGACGGGGCGCCGGGCCCCTCCTGCCGGGACACCTCGCGGACGTCGTCCTCCGGCCGCGGGTAGCTGCGCTCCGCGCGCCCGTGCTGCCCCCCCGGGAGC
>JAEZXM010000525.1 GCA_023419875.1 Pseudomonadota bacterium
CGGACGATCTCCGCGGGCTGGCGCGCGAGCAGGGCACGACGGGCGCACTCTGGACTGCGCTCCGCGCCTACGCGCTCGGGGGGGCGATCTACACCGGGCTCGAGTCGATCTCGAACGGCGTCCCGATCCTCCGCGAACCGAAGGTCCGCTCCGCCCGGCGGACGATGCTCCTCCTCGCCGGGGTCCCGGCGGTGGTCATCACCGTGATCCTCATTGGCTACCTCCTGTACGACGTGCGCCCGGCGGGGGAGCGGCCGATGAACGCGGTCCTGTTCGAGCAGGTGGCCGCCCGGCTCGGTGACGGCGCGCTCGGCCGGGCGGCGGTGGTGGTGCCGCTCCTCGCGGAGGCGGCGCTCCTCGTCATGGCGGCGCAGGCCGCCTTCGTCTTCGGGCCGCGGATCCTCGGGGCGCTCGCCGCGGACCGCTACCTGCCCCGGCGGCTCACCCGGCTCAACGGCCGGCTCGCCCCTGCGCCCGGCATCCTCGTGCTCGCCGCCATCGCCCTCGTCGCGATCGCCGCGACCGGCGCGCGCCTCGAGCCGCTCATCGCCGTCTTCGTGGTGAGCGTCTTCGTCACGTTCACCATCAGCCAATGGGCGATGCTCCGGCATGCGCTGCGGCGGCGCGGCGTGAACCCGCGCTGGTGGCTGGACGGGGTCCTGCACCTGACCGCGCTCCTCGCCTGCTGCGTCATCCTCGCCGGCAGCGTCGCGAACTGGCGGTTGGGCTCGGCCGTCGCGCTCGGCCTCGTCGCCGCGGGGACGGCGCTCGCGCTCGCGATCCGGCGGCGGTACGAGGCGCGCGGGGCCGCGATCGAGCAGGTCGCAGCGGAGGCGCCCGTACCCGTGGCGCCGCCGCACCGGCACGCGCCGGTCGTCGCCGCGGAGCGGCTCGTCGCCCGGGACGCGCCCATCGCGGTGCTGCTCCTCGGGAACCGCATGGCCTACGCGCGGGTCGCCCTCGCCTGGCTCGGGCACGCGCCCGGCCGGCTGGGTGGGATCATCCTGGCGAGCGTCGCGCTCCTCGACTCGGAGGCCGTGCAGGGGGAGGAGCGGCTCCGGGACAGCGAGGAGGAGCGCCGGAGGCAGCTCGAGTCCGTCGCCGAGGACGTCCGGCGTTCCGGGCTTCCGGTCGCGATCGAGGTCCGGCGCGGGGCGGACGTGCTCGAGACCGCCGCCGCGCTCGTCGCCGACCTCATGCGCGGCCGGCCGGCGCCCAGCGTCGTGGTCGGGTTCCGATCCACGCCCGAAGGCGCCGGGGTCGATCCGCTGCTCCGGGACGACCTGGCGGTCCGCCTGCAGGCGCGCCTCCAGCGCGAGGGGATCCCGATGATCGTGGCCTCGGTCCCGACGGGCGCCTGAACGGCGGCGGGGGGAGGCTTTCGGCCTCCCCCCGCACGTTTCACGTCTGGTTCGACACCGCTACTTCGTCGCCGGGTGGAGCGTCGCCGAGTGGCCCGCCGGAGCGTGCTCCTCGGGCGCCGCGCCGAAGTCGGTGTCGCCGGGGATGTACGCGCGCTCCCCGGCCTCGGCGGTGTCGAGGCCCGACCGCTCGTCCTGCTCGATGGCCCGGAGCGGGGTGACGAGCGAGACGACCTTGTAGAGGACGAACGAGATGACGCCCGAATAGAGCATCGTCACCACGACGCCGGTGGCCTGCTTGCCGAGCAGCGCCAGGCTGCCGTCGGCGCCGGCGGAGTTGACGGCGGTGGAGGCGAGCACGCCCGTGAGCAGGGCGCCGACGGTCGCGGCGACGCCGTGCACCGCGAACACGTCGAGGGAGTCGTCGAGGCCGAGCCGCGGGCGCAGCCGGATCGCCGTGAACGACGCGAGCGCCGCGACCGCGCCGAGGACGAGCCCGGAGGCGGGGGTCACGAACCCGGCCGCCGGCGTGATCGCCACCATGCCGGCCACCGCGCCCGAGGCGAGGCCCACACCCGAGACCTTGCCGTAGAGGATGAGCTCGGCGATTCCCCACGCTGCGGCCGCCGCCGCCGGCGCGAAGAACGTGTTCACGAAGGCGCTCGAGGCGAGACCGTTCGCGGCGAGCGCGGAGCCGCCGTTGAAGCCGAGCCAGCCGAACCAGAGGAGGCCCATGCCCAGGATGGCGAAGGGGACGTTGTGCGGCAGGACGGTCGGGGTGCGCAGGCCCACGCGCTTGCCCAGGAGGATCGCGCCCACGAGCGCCGCCGCCGCCGCGTTGATGTGCACCACGGTCCCGCCGGCGAAGTCGAGGACGCCCATGTTGCGCAGCCAGCCGCCGGGGGCCCAGACCCAGTGCGCCACCGGGGCGTACACGAAGAGGCTCCAGAGCGCCACGAACAGGATGAACGCCTTGATCCGCACGCGTTCGACGATCGCCCCGGAGATGAGCGCCGGGGTGATGACCGCGAACATCCCCTGGAAGAGCATGAACGACGAGTGCGGGATGGTGGCGGAGAGCGACGCCTCGGGGGCATCCCCGACGCCCCGGAGCCCGAGCCACGAGAACCCGCCCACGAGCCGGTCCAGGCCGCCGCCGGGCGAGAACGCCAGGCTGTAGCCGACGAGCGCCCAGAGCACCCCGATGATCGCCATGCAGACGATCGAGAGGTTCATCGTGTGCACCGCGTTCTTCGAACGGACGAGGCCTCCGTAGAAGAAGGCGAGGCCGGGCGTCATGAGCATCACCAGGCCGGCGCTCACGAGCACGAGCGCGGTGTCGCCGGTGTCGATCTTCGGCGCGTCGGCGGCGAACGCGGCCCCGGGCACCAGCAGCGCGGCGGCCGCGAGGAAGACCTGCCGCCAGAGGTGCGCCGCCGTCCGGGGGCGAAGGAAGGTTCGAAGCGGTCTCGACATCGTCTCCTCCAGCAGTAGGTGAGGTCGAGCGTGGGACTCGCCCCGCGCACGACGAAGCTCGGTTCGCCCGCAGCCGAGGCTGCGTGTACTGCCGGGCGAGTGTTGCAGCCGGCGTGCCGCCTTGGATCGGGCCTCCCGCCCGGGGCCCGCGCCGGCCGGAGCCGCCGCCGAAGTCGCGACGCCACGGGTGAACGACCGTGAGAAGGGGACGCGCGGGGCGGGCGCCATCCGCTCCGGCCGGGGATCGCGGCCCCAAGAACGGGCACCGCCCGCATGATTCCCGGGCAGCGCACCCCCTCCGGCGCACTATCATTCCCGCCGTCCACCGGGAGGAGGTTCGCTCGATGAAGAAGGTCGTCTGGGGAGTGCTCAGCACCGCCAGGATCGGCACCGCCAAGGTCATCCCCGCCATGCAGCGCAGCGCGCTCGTCGAGGTGCGCGCCATCGCCTCGCGCACGCTGAAGGCCGCGCAGGACGCGGCCCGGGCGCTCTCGATCCCCACGGCGTACGGGTCGTACCGGGAGCTCCTCGCCGACCCGGAGATCGAGGCGGTTTACAACCCGCTCCCGAACCACCTCCACGTCCCGCTCACCCTGGAGGCCGCCCGGGCCGGCAAGCACGTGCTCTGCGAGAAGCCGATCGCGCTCACCGCGAAGGAGGCGGCGGAGCTCCGGGAGTGCCGCGTGCACGTGATGGAGGCGTTCATGGTGCGCTTCCACCCCCAGTGGCTCCACGCCCGAGACCTCGTCCAGGGCGGGCGCATCGGCGCGCTCCGGGCAGTCCAGGTCCTCTTCTCGTACTTCAACGACGACCCGACCGACATCCGCAACCAGGCGGACATCGGCGGCGGCGGGCTCTACGACATCGGCTGCTACGCGGTCGTGGCCGGCCGCTTCTTCTTCGGCGCGGATCCGGTCCGCGCGGTCGCGCTCGTCGACCGCGATCCGGCGATGCGCACCGACAGGATGGCGAGCGGGCTCGTCGACTTCGGCGCCGGCCGGCACCTCGACTTCACCGTCTCCACCCAGCTCGTCCCCTACCAGCGCGTGCAGCTCTGCGGTACCCGCGGACGGATCGAGATCCTCATCCCCTTCAACGCCCCGCCGAACGCCGCGACCCGCATCCTCGTGGACGACGGCTCGGCGCTCGACGGGAGCGGCATCGCGGTCGAGACGCTCCCTCCCTGCGACCAGTACACGCTCCAGGGGGACGCCTTCTCGCGCGCCGTCCGTGGCGAGAGCCCCCTCCCCTACGGCGT
>JAEZXM010000546.1 GCA_023419875.1 Pseudomonadota bacterium
GCCTCCCCGCGATCGATCGTGATGTCGCGCGCGAGGTACACGAGCACGGCGACCGCCGCCGCGCCCGCCACGAGAGAGGGCGCGAGCCACTTCCACCGATGGCTCCAGCGGAGGCGGCTCTCGAACGCGCCGACCGTGTCTCGCCTGAGCACGGGAGCGCGAGCCACGCTCGGCTGCGAGACCTGAGACCGGTAGACGGCCGGGCGGCGCCCGGCTGCCGCCGGGGCGGTGAGGTGCGCTGGGGTCGCATGGGCACCCGGCGCGGGGTGGGACGCGGGTGACCCCGCGCTCCGCGCGGGCGGGGGCGGGGCATGGGAGGGCGGCGGTGTGGCGGCGGGCGTGGCCGGGAGCGTGCGGCCGGGCGCCTGTGGAGGGTACGCCCGGAACACGTGCTGGCACCGCGCACACTGGACGTCGGATCCCTCCGGTGGCAGGAGGCCGTCCTCCAGCTCGTAGACAGTCGAGCAGCGCTCGCACCGGATGTTCACGCCTCGACCTCCGCTCCCACGAGGGGACGAAGCGTACCCCAGGTGGATGCGTGTCGCTATGGCCCGTCCACGACCAGCCGGGCGCGCGCACGCTCCAGCCGCCGCGGCCCGATCCCCTTCACGTCGAGGAGCTCCTCCACGTTCCGGAAGGGACCATGGACGGTCCGGTGCTCCACCACGGCACGTGCGAGCCGCCGGGACAGGCCGGGGACATGGGCGAGCGCCCGCTCCCCCGCCGTGTTCGGGTCGATCGGGAGCCCGAGGGCGAGCGCCTCCTCGGGCTCGAGGTCGCGACGCGGACCGGGGTCTCCCGCGCAGCCGATCCAGTGCCTGGGCACGATGCCCCGGCCCTCGGGAAGGCATGGCCGCACACGGCCCGAGGGCGGCGTGCGGAACCGGGAAGAGGGCGCGAGCGAGAGCGCCAGCACGAGGGAAAACGCGAGGGACCGGGGGAGCAAGCGCCCGGAACCCTGCAAGCGCCACGCCGGCGGCCTACTTCTGGTCGAGCTCGAAGGCGGAGTGCAGCTCGCGGACGGCGAGCTCCATGAACTTCGCGGCGATGACGATCGAGACCTTGATCTCGGAGGTCGAGATCATCTCGATGTTGATCCCCGCGGCGGCGAGCACGTCGAAGGCCTTGGCGGCGACGCCCGCGTGATTGCGCATCCCCACGCCGACGATCGACACCTTGGCGAGCTGGTCGTCGGTCTCGACGGTCCCACCGCCGAGCTCGGCGAGCACACGCTTCACGATGTCGATCGCCTTCGCGAGGTCGCTCTTCCCGACCGTGAAGCTCATGTCGGCGTGGCCGCCCTTGCCGACGTTCTGGATGATGAGGTCGACGACGATATTGGCGTCGGCCAGAGGCTTGAAGATGCGGGCGGCGACGCCCGGCTTGTCGGTCACGCCCCGGAGGGCCACCTTGGCCTCGTTCCGATCGTAGGCGATGCCGCTGACGACCACGTGCTCCATGCTGGGATCCTCCGGGCAGACCAGGGTGCCGGGATCCTGGGTGAACGACGACTTCACCCAGAGGGGAACTTCGTACTTCATGGCGAACTCGACCGAGCGGATCTGCAGGACCTTCGCGCCGGCGCCGGCGAGCTCGAGCATCTCCTCGTAGGAGATCTTGTCGAGCTTGCGTGCCTGCGGCACGACGTTGGGGTCGGTCGTGTAGACCCCGTCCACGTCCGTGTAGATCTCGCAGGAGTCGGCGCCGATCGCCGCCGCCACCGCGACGGCGGTGGTGTCCGAGCCTCCGCGGCCGAGGGTGGTGATGTTGCCCTGCTCGTCCTCGCCCTGGAACCCGGCCACCACCGCGATCTCGCCGCGCGCCAGGGCCTGGCGCAGCTTGCTCGCGTCGATCGAGCGGATGCGGGCCTTGGAGAAGGCGCTGTCGGTGAGGATGCGGACCTGCGGCCCGGTGAAGCTGCGGGCCTTGCCGCCCAGGCCCTGGATCGCCATCGCGGTGAGGCCGATCGTGACCTGCTCGCCGGTGGCCGCGACCACGTCCTGCTCGCGCTCCTCGGGGCGGTCGGTGACGGCCTGGGTGAGCTTGAGGAGCCGGTTGGTCTCGCCGGACATGGCCGACACGACGACGACCACGTCGTTGCCCGCCTGCTGGGTGGCGAGCGCGCGGCGGGCGACGTTCTTGATGCGCTCCGGGTCGCCGACCGAGGTGCCGCCGTACTTTTGCACGATGAGGGCCACGGGCCAGGGCCTCCGCGTCGAGTTTCTGGGTGAAAAGGCCGGCTAGTCTAGGGAAGGCGCCTCGGCGCTGTCAACGGCGGCGTCGACAGCCGCACTGCCCTTCGCAGGCCGGCGAAGGCGAGACGCTCCAGCGCCTCGCCCCGGGGCAACCAGGCGAACTCGGCGTGCTCGGCGGAGAGGCGCGGAGGATCGGCGGCCGGAAGGTCCGCCGCGAACGCGGTCTCCTCCACGATGACCACGGCGCCCGGCCGGACCCGGTTCACCTCCGGTGAAAGCGCGAACGCGTGGACGTACTCGAGCGGCCGGACCGGGACCTCGAACCCGGTCTCCTCGCGCAGCTCGCGGGCGGCGGCCGCGGCGGGCTCCTCCCCCGGCTCGACGCGGCCCGTCACCGGCTGCCAGAACCCGCCGCGATCCGGGCTGCGGCGGAGGACCAGGACGCGATCGTCGGGCGCGGCAGGCACCACCGACACCGTCCGGAGGTCCGGCGCCCCGCGCGTGAGCCGCCGGCCCAGCGCCTCGGCCAGGTGCGCCGCGAGCGCCTCCTCCACCTCCGCCACGGGCGGCATCTGCCGCCCCCGCGCGGCGAGCTCCGCCTCGAGCGAGGTGACGCCGAGCCCGGGCTCGGTGATCCCGCAGGGCACGATCGACCGGAAGTGCGAGAGGTCGGGGCGGACGTTGAAGGCGAAGCCGTGGCTCGTGATCCAGCGCGAGAAGTGGACGCCCACCGCGCCGATCTTCCGCTCGCCGACCCAGCAGCCGCGGTGCTGGGCATGGCGGCCGGCCTCGATCCCCAGGCCGGCGCAGGTCTGGATCATCGCCTCCTCGAGCGCGCCGACGTACCGGCGGACGTCGGGCCGGTCCGCGAGATCGAGCACGGGGTAGCCGACCACCTGACCCGGTCCGTGGTAGGTGACGTCCCCTCCCCGGTCGGTCTCGTGCACCTCGAACCCCTGACGCTCGAGCCAGTCCGGCGCGGCGAGGACGTTCCGCCGATCGGCCGACCGGCCGAGCGTGACGACCGGAGGATGCTCGAGCAGGAACAGGTAGTCGGTCGCCGCCGGGCTTCCCGCGCGGACCGCGGTGGCCGCGATCCGCATGAGCGAGAGCCCGTCGTCGTACTCCACCCGGCCCAGCCGGTAGGTGCGGAGCGCGCGCACGGGCCGCTACGCGCTCGCCTCCGCGCCCGCGCCGGCGCGGCGCGGCCGCTCGGGCCGGTTGAGCGCGTGGATGGCCTCGCCCAGCGCCGCCTTGCAGGCCTCCATGAAGGCCTCGGGCAACGTCGGGTGGGCATGGATGGTGAGGGCCACGTCCTCGAGGTAGGCGCCCATCTCCAATGCCAGCGACGGCTCGGCGATGAGGTCCGACGCCTCGGGTCCGCAGATCGTCGCGCCGAGGAGGAGCTTCGTGCTCCGGTCGCCGACCACCTTCACGAATCCCTCGGCGTGGTCGATGGCGACCGCGCGGCCCAGGGCGGCGAAGTTGAACTTCCCTACGATCGGGTCGTGCCCCGCCTTCCGCGCATCCTCCTCCGAGAGGCCGACGACGGCGATCTCCGGATCGGTGAAGATCGCCGACGGCAGCGCCACCCAGTCGCGGACCGACTTCTTGCCGGCGATGGCCTCGGCGGCGATCTCACCCTCCTTGGACGCCTTGTGCGCGAGGAGCGGCGGGCCGGCGATGTCGCCGATCGCCCAGATCGAGGGGACGCTGGTCCGGTACGACGGATCCACCTGGATGTAGCCGCGCTGGGTGAGCTTCACGCCGAGCGCCTCGAGCCCGAGCCCCTCGACGCTCGGCTTGAACCCGACCGCGACGAGGATCCGATCGCAGGGGATCTCGGTCGGCTTGCCATCCACCTGGGCCCGGACCACCCGCGCGCCGTCGCGCGCGTCGTGCCCCAGCGCCTTCGCGTTCACGTGGACCGTCGCCCCGCGCTCCTTGAGGCCGCGGGTGACGAGCCGCACCGCCTCGGGATCGACGCCGGTGAGCACCTGCGGCAGCGCCTCGATGAACGTCACCTGGCTGCCGAGCTTCGCGTAGACCGTCCCGAGCTCCATCCCGATGATGCCGCCGCCGATGCAGACGAGCCGCTTCGGGATCTCCGGGAGGTCCACCGCCTCGCGCGCGCTCCAGACCACCTCGCCGTCCACGCGGAACCCGGGGATCTCGATCGGCCGCGCCCCGGTGGCGACGATGAACGCGTTCGCCTCGAGCCGCGTCCTCTCGCCGCCCGCGTCCACCTCCACGGCGTTCGTTGCCACGAACCGGGCGTTCCCCTTCACCACCTCGACGCCGTTCCCCTTCTCGAGGAAGCCGACGCCGCCCGTCATCTTCTTCACCACCGCGTCCTTGAACGCGCGCAGCTTCGCGACGTCCACCTTCGGCTCCCCGACGACGATGCCGCGGTCGGCCGCGCCCCGCATGTCCTCGACCAGGTTGGCCGCGGCGATGAGCGCCTTGGACGGGATGCACCCCCAGTTCAGGCAGACGCCGCCGAGCTCCTCGCGATCCACGAGGGCGGTCTTCTTTCCGAGCTGGGCGAGCCGGATGGCGGCGACGTAGCCGCCGGGGCCGGCCCCGATCACGACGGCGTCGAAGCTCTTGGTGGGCATGCCGGGAGATCCTCCGAAGCGCAGTGTTTCGGACCGTATAACAGGCTTCCGGTCCCCGCGCCGCTCAGCGTGCGCGAGGTCGCGGGGGTTTCCGGCGCCGCGACCGCTCCGCCTCGGCGAGCACCTTGGGGGAGCGCGGCGAGATGCCCGTGAGATGCTCCACGACCGCTCCCGCGGCCGCCAGCCCGAAGGCGCCGGTCACGAAGATCGCGCTGCCGTACACCCGCGGCTCGCGCCGCCGCTCGCCCGCGGGGCGGGCCCGCACGCCCGGGATGCCGTCCTCGTCGCCCGGGAGCGCGAGCGTGGCGCGCGGCGCCTCGACCGACCACACCGCCCGCACGCCGGTGGGCTCGGTCGCGGCGATGCCGTGCCGCCGGCGCAGGTACTTCCGGACGTCCTTCGCGAGCTGGTCGGTGTGCGACTCGCAGAGGTCGGTCACCTGGATCGCCGTGGGATCGAGCCGCCGCGCCGCGCCGAGGGCGGTGACGAGGAAGATCCCGCGCTCCCGGCAGCGAACGACCGCGTGCAGCTTCGCGACCACGGTGTCCATCGCGTCCACGACCGCCGAGACGCCGTCCGGCACGAGCCGCTCCGCGTTCTCCTCGCCGTAGAACTCGGGGACGGCGTCCACCCGGAGGCTCTCGTGGACGAGCCGGAGCCGCGTGGCCATCGCCTCGGCCTTGTTCTCGCCGTGAACGCCGCGGAGCGCGTGGAGCTGGCGGTTCGCGTTGGTCGCATCCACCTGCTCGCCGTCCACGAGCGTGAGCCGCCCCACCCCCGCCCGCGCCAGCGCCTCGGCCGCGAAGGTCCCCACCCCGCCGATCCCGAGGACGAGCACGTGCGCCCGTGCGAGCTTCTCCATCGCCTCGAGACCGAGGAGGCGCGCGGTGCGGTCGAGCTCGGGGGCGATGGGGCGCGGCATCCGCGCTCACCGTAGCGCAAAGAGGGCGCGCGCGTTGGCGGTGGTGAGCGCGTCCAGCTCCTCGACCGGCAGGCCGAGCGCCGCGGCCAGCGCAGCGGCGATGCCGGGCAGGAACGCCGGCTCGTTCCGGCCGCGGTGCGGACGCGGCGTCTGGTCGGGCGCGTCGGTCTCCAGGAGGAGCCGGTCGCGCGGGACCACTCGCGCGGCCTCGAGCGGCTTTCGCGCGCGCTCGTAGGTGACCGGACCGGCGAACGAGAACGTCATCCCGAGCGCGGCGTAGGGGCGGACCAGATCGACGCCTCCGGAGTAGCTGTGAAGCACTCCGCCCCTGGGCAAAGGTTCCTGCTCGAGCAGCGCGAGGAGCGGCGGGTGCGCACGCAGGCAGTGGAGCAGGACCGGCAGGCGGTGCTTGCGCGCGAGCGCGAGCTGCCCGCGGAGGAGCGCGAGCTGGCGATCCATCGGGGCGGGAAACGGCCCTGCGCCCTCCTCCGCTGACGGCCCATCGAGCCCGCACTCGCCGACCGCAACCGCACCGCCGCGGGAGAGCGCCGCGTCGAGGTCAGAGAGCAGCCGATCGTCGCCCCGCGGGTCGAGCTCGGGAAGGAGCTGCGGGTGGACGCCGAGGCCGAAGTGGACGCCGGGCGTCGCGCCGGCCCACGCCGCGAGGTCATCCCAACCCTCGGGCCCGATCGCCGGCACGACGACGTCGCTCACCCCCGCCGCCCGCGCGCGCGCGAGAACCGCGTCGCGATCCGCGTCGAACTCGGGGCGATCGAGGTGGCAGTGGGTGTCGATCACGGCGTGCGCCGCCGAGCGAGGAAGGCCGGCGGCCCGTCGGCCGGCGTGGGCCGGCCCTTTCGATACCGGAACCGGCAGCGGTCGTCACCCTCGGACATCGCGGTGGGCCGCTCCAGACCCCTGCCGAAGGCGCGCGCGAGGAGGAAGTCGACGTGGCAGAAGTACGGCGCAGACTCCGCCGCGCCGTTCCGGCGAAAGAACTCGAGGATTGCACACCCCGTGTAGTCATAGCCCCAGTCGAACGTCTTGCCGTCGCCCTCGACGAAGGTGCACACGAACTCGTCTCCGAATCGACCCTGCTGCGTCGCCTCGGCGTAGCGGCGGTATCGTTCGACGTAGCTCCGGCGGTACTTCCACCAGGCCGAGAGGCGCCGGAGCCAGGCGGGGCGCGCGTCGAGGAACGCCTGGAACATCTCGCAGTAGATCCGGCCGATCGTGTCCGCAGCGAGCCCCCGCGCCCCGAGCGCGCGGCAGAGCGCGACGAACCACGCCGCCTCCACCAGCGGGAGCGAGTTCATGTGAGGCCGATTGGCGAGCGGCAGATCGGCCGCCAGGGCGGGATACGTCGCATGGGCCTCGGCGAGCACGGCCGCGGCGTCGCCGGAGCCGAGACGCGCCGCGAGGGCGCGCGCCGCGGCGCGGGAGCGGAGGAGGCGCGGCTCGAACTGCGGTCGTCGACGGGGAGCCATTCAGGGTGCCCGGATGAAGCGTGACAGGTCGCTGCGCACCGGCCGCTCGAAGTCCTTTGGAAACAGCCGGTCGCGATGATCGACCTTCGGGAACCATGGATCGCCCGGCCCTCCCCAATCCGGATCGTTGTCGATCATGTACTGCCAGCGAGGAAACGGCGTACGCAGAAACCACCCCACGAGGCGGAACGCCTGGTACGGCTCGCTCCCGGCGGCATTCGAGATGCTGCCATCCAGATGGACGACGGGCTCAGGCGTGTGACGGATCTCGCGGTCGAGGACGCCGACGAGCACGAGGCCATCGTGCTCGCGATCCCCCTTCGAGTTCGGGAACAGCACCTCGGCACGGAGGGCGTAGAGGGCGCGCACGGCATCCAGATCGGAGTCGCTCGAGAAATGGATCGTCACGTCCGGAACGCCCGCGGGCAGGTCCGACGGGCGAACGGAGCCGGGAACGAGGACCCCCGTCGTGATGCCGGTCACCTCCTGGTGGACGAAGCGGTACTCGCGAAGCTCCCCCGGCCCGGCGCCAGGCGAGACGAGTGTAGGCATGAGGACCGCGGGCTCCCCGCCGGCATCCCGGCACGAGCGCGGACAGCCGGCGAGCAGCAGCGACGCGAGGACGATCGTGGGACGCACGCAGGGATGCTACCGCCGCCCTCGTGGCGCGCAACGCTCTAACCTCGTGAACCTCAGGAGTTGGCAGTGCATGCGGCCACGCCGAGCGGAGCGCTGGCCCCTCCTCGACGAATTGCTGCCGAATTCAAGATCCGCGACCGTCGCCACCGACGCCTTTCTACGACACCAGCGACTTCGCCGCCGGCTCCCGAGAAGGCGGGCTCACACCGCACGCATCGTCTCCGGGTGGTCATGGCGCCCGTTCGCCCTGGGACGCTGCGTCGGTCCTGACCAGAGTAGACTGTCCACGTGAGTCACGCGAAAGCAACGGCATCGAACCGCGGTGACACGCGAAAGACCACCTTCTGGATCTTGTTCGTGTTCACCGTGGCATCAATAGCCTGCCAACTCGTGCTTGCCGGCCTGACCGTCGCCTTGGGATGCGCGGTCGTGGACATGTTCTGCGACGACTGCCACGCCAGGCCCAGCAGGGAGGTGATCCTGAGCGGGGGGATCGACGTCGCGCTCCGCCTTCTCCCGTCACGGGTGCTGCTCACCGCGCTCGCCTTCGATGCCCTGTCCGTGCTCGCCGTCCTGGCGGCCTGGCCTTGGGGACAGCGCGCGCGGGATCGCAGGCTTCGGGCTTCCGCCTCGGCGCGGTCACCTACACCATCTGCATGAACAGGAGCCCCGGGTCCTCGAGGTACTTCACGACCTGATAGGTGAACGCGGCGATCATCTGCCCGTCCACGACCCGGTGATCCCCGGTCATCGAGACGTGCAGCACGTCGCGCGCCACGATCTGGCCGTTCCGCACCACCGGCGTCGGGCGGATCCGGTGCACGCCCATGATTCCGACCTCGGGGTAGTTGAGCACCGGCGTCCCGAAGAGCCCGCCGAGACCTCCGAGGCTGGTGATCGTGAAGGTCGAGTTGCCGACGTCCTCCGGCCGCGAGTGGCCGGCCTTGGAGTCGCGCGCGATCCGGGCGATCTCCTTCGCGCAGTCGAGGAGCGACAGCCGGTCGGCGCCCCGCACCACCGGGACCATGAGCCCCTGGTCGGTCGAGGAGGCGATGCCGATGTCGTACCACTTCTTCACCACCACCTCGTTCCGCTCCTCGTCGAGGCTGGCGTTCAGCTCCGGGAACTTCTTCAGCGCAGCCACCGCCGCCTTCACGATGAACGCGAGGTACGTGAGCCGCACGCCCTCGGCACGCGCGGCGTCCGCCATCCGGTGCTTCACCTGCACGAGCTCGGTCACGTCCGCCTGCTCGACGAAGGTGAAGTGCGCGGCCGTCCGCTTGGAGCGGGCGATGTTCTCGGCGATCCGCTTGCGGAGGCCGCGGAGCGGGATGCGCTCCTCATCGCGCGCGGTGGAGCCCAGCGCGGCACCGGGCACAGCCGGGGAAGTGGTGGCGGACGGTTCTTGTCTCCGCTCGCCCTGAACCTGTCGAAGGGCGAGCGGTACGGTCTCGAGGTTGCCCTTCCCGTTCGCCCTCTCGCGCGCCGCCTCGAGGTCCTCCTTCGTGACCCGCCCGTCCTTGCC
>JAEZXM010000310.1 GCA_023419875.1 Pseudomonadota bacterium
CCCTCGAGGACCGCGACGCGTCGCACCTGCGCGGCGTCGGCGGCGAGGAGCGGCAGCGGCTTCCCCTCGGGCCGGAGCTTCGCGCGTGCGAGCCGGTCGAGGGCCGCCGCGTCGTCGGCGCGGGCGCCGAGCGCGTAGAAGGTCTCGGTCGGATAGGCGACGATCCCCCCGGCGCGGAGGATCGCGGCGACGGCGTCCACGCGCGACGAGAGCTCGGCCCCGAGGGACTCCGATTCCTGTTCCGGACGCTTGCCCACGGCGAGAGATCTACCTCGCCCTCGACACCGCCAAGGTGCCGACGAGCAGGAACGCCAGATCCGGGGCCCAGGCAGCGACCGCCGGCGCGACGTGTCCGGAGAGCCCGAGAGCCCAGGTCACGCCCTGCACCGACCACATGAGGAGCGACACGCCGACCGACTCCACGAGCGCGGTCGCGACGTGGCCCTTGCGGCGGATCCGGAGCGCGAGCGCGATGGCGAGCAGCGCCCCCGGCACCCCGGCGAGCGGGTAGGCGAGCCGGTGGTGGCGCTCGAGCTCGAACTCGCTCACCGGAAGGCCGCTCCGGGATCGGACCTCGATCTGCCCGACCAGCGTTGGCCAGCGCATCTGCGAGGGCGCCCCGGGCACGACCGCGAACGCGTCGGGCGACTCGTCGAATCGGTAGATGCGCTCCGCGTACCGCGCCAGCCGCAGCCCGCCACCCGCCTCGAACACCCGCTCCTCCACCTCCTCGAGCCTCCACTCCCCTTCCGCCGCCGGCCGCATCGCCCGAGCGTCGATCCGGCGCTCGAGCCCGAAGTCGGACGAGAGCACGAGCACGGTCACACCCTCGAACCCGCCCTCCGGGAGCGTTCCTCGCAGGTGGTACACGTGGCGCCCCTCCTGGCCGCGAAACCAGCGCTTCGGGGCCCGCGCCTCCTCGTAGCGACGCCGGTCTCCTCCCTTCTTGAAGCGGAAGGCGCGGATCTCCTCCACCCGCTCGATCGCCTGGACGCCCCACGCCTCGTGCACGGCGACGAGCCCCATGCCGAAGAGGAGCACCACCGCCACGATCGGCGCGGTGACGAACCAGGGCCCGAGCCCGGCCGCCCGCAAGGCGGTGTACTCGCGGGTCTGGCGGAGCCCCGACACCGCGACGCCCGCGCCCAGCAGCATCGCCGCGGGCGCCACCTGCCGGATCACCACCAGCGCCATGTTCCCGTAGAGCTCGAGCACCGCGGCGAGCGCGCCCTCGCCGGTGTACGACCCCGAGTTGTCCACGTAGTCCACGGCCAGGTAGATGGTCACCACGCCGACCAGCGCCGCCAGGATCGCCCACGTGGCCCGGGCCGCGATGTGACGCCGGAGGATCACCTGACCGCCCCCGCGCCCCGCCGCGCGAGCCGCCACAGGAGCAGGAGCGCCACCCCGCCCACCACCGCGTTCCCGAGCTCGAGGCCGAGCCATGCCGGCGCGACGCCCTTCTGGACGAGCTGCTGGCCCGCGCGGAGCAGGATGTAGTGGCCCACCATCACGAGGAGCGTCGCGCCCGCCCCGAAGGCCTTGCCGGCCCAGGGCGAGGCGCCCAGCGCGACCCCGAGCAGCGCGAAGACGATCACCACCAGGGCGGAGGCGATCTTCCGGTGCAGGTTTCCTTCGATGCGCCACGCCTGCTCCGGCTTGCCGGCCGCGTAGGCGGCGGCGATCGCCGCGCGTGTCTCGGCGAGCGTCACCTCGCGGGCGTTCCGCCCGAGATCACGCGCCCCGGCGGTCGCGCCGCGGCCCAGGCCGACCCACAGCTCCGCCCGGTCGAAGGTCGCGAGCGCGTAGTCCTCCGACTGCACCGCCTCGCGGTGAACCTCGCCGTCCGCGAGGACGAGGAGCATGTCCTTCGCCGCCCCCGCCGGCTCGAGCCGGCCCCGGCCGGCGAGGGCCAGCACCGGCGCGTCGGGGTTCGTGCGATCGTGGATGAGGACGTGCTCCCAGCCGTCCTCCCCCGTCCGCTCGGCATAGAGCGTGTAGCCCGGGATCTCGTCGTAGAAGGTCCCGGACCGGACCTCGTTCGTCACGTTCCGCTTCACGATGTCGGTCATGAGCCCGCGGACCGCGCGCATCCCCGCCGGCTCGAGGAAGAGGGCGATCCACAGCCCGAGCGCGGCGGCGGCGATCGAGAGCAGGAGCGGCACGCGCAGGAGGCGCAGGGGGGAGAGACCGGCGGCGGACATCGCGATCACCTCGCGGTCCGAGGCGAGGCGCGATACCCCGAGCACGACGCCCAGCAGGAAGGCGACCGGCAGGACGAACCCGACGAAGTACGGGAGCAGGTAGAGGATCACCGACCCCACGTCCGCGAGGCTCACCCCCGCGCCGAAGAGGATGTGAGCCTGCGCGAGGAGCTGCGTCGCGAGGAGGAGCTGGGTGAGAAAGAGGAGCCCTGCCGCCAGGGGGACGAGGATCTCGCGCGCGAGGTAGCGATCGAGAAGGGGCATCACCCGCGCGACAGCTTCTCCTGGAGCGCCGCGTCCTTGGCCTCGACCTCGGCCTTCATCTTCTCGCGCTGGGCGCGCACCCGCTCGGCCACCTCCGGGCGGGCGCGGGCGACGATCCGCGCCGCCAGGAGCCCGGCGTTGCGCGCCCCGGCCTTGCCGATGGCGAGTGTGCCCACCGGCACGCCGGCGGGCATCTGGGCGGTGGAGAGGAGCGCGTCGAGGCCCTTGAGGTCGCTCGCGGCGAGCGGGACCCCGAGCACCGGCAGCTCGGTCTCGGCGGCGCAGACGCCGGCGAGGTGTGCGGCCGCCCCGGCGCCGGCGATGATCACCTGGATCCCGCGCCCCGCGGCCTCGCGGGCGAGCGCGCCGGTGCGGGCCGGCGTCCGGTGCGCCGAGGAGACGTGGACCTCGCTCGGGATGCCCATGTCGTCGAGGGCCTTCCTCGCCTCCGACATGACCTCCCAGTCCGAGTCCGAGCCCATGAGGATGAGTACGAGTGGAGTCGTCATGGCCGCTTTCCGATGTCCTTTCGGTACTGCATGCCGCGGAACGAGATCCGCCCCACGGCGTCGTAGGCGCGCGCGGCGGCGTCGTCCAGGCCTTCACCGAGCGCGCAGACCGCCAGCACTCGCCCGCCCGCCGTCACGATCCGGCCGTCGGCGGAACGGGCCGTGCCGGCGTGGAAGACCTGCACGCCCTCCTCGAACGGACCGTCGAGCCCGGAGATGGCGTCGCCCTTCCTCGGCTCGCCGGGATAACCCTCGGCGGCGACGACCACGCCGACGGCCGCACGCCGGTCGAACGCGAGCGTCACGCCGGAGAGGTCGCCCTTCGCCGCCGCCACGAGCGCGGGGACGAGGTCGCTCGAGAGACGGAGGAGCGTGGGCTGGGTCTCGGGATCGCCGAACCGGGCATTGAACTCCACCACCCGCGGGCCGGTCCGCGTGAGCATGAGCCCCGCGTACAGGGCGCCCCGGAACGGATGCCCGCGGCGCGCCAGCTCGCGGAGCACGGGGATGACCACCTCGCGCTCCACCTGCGCCTCGATCGCCGGCGTGACGTTCGGCGTCGGCGAGAAGGCGCCCATGCCGCCGGTGTTGGGCCCGCGGTCGCCGTCGAAGATCCGCTTGTGGTCCTGTGCGGCGGCGAGCATCCGGACGCGCTCGCCGTCCACGAGGCAGATGCAGCTCGCCTCCGGACCCTCCATCCGCTCCTCGAGCACCACCCGCGCGCCCGCCTCGCCGTGCACCCGCTCGACGAGCGCGGCCCGGAGCGCACGCTCGGCCTCGGCGAGCTCGCCGCAGACCGTCACGCCCTTGCCCGCAGCGAGGCCGTCGGCCTTCACCACCACCCGGCCGTCCCAGCGACGCGCCCAGGCGAGCGCCGGCGCCACCTCCGTGAAGACCGCGTGGTCCGCGGTGGGGACCCGGGCCGCCGCCATGACCTCCTTGGCGAACGCCTTCGAGCCCTCGATCCGCGCGGCGGCCGCGACGGGGCCGAAGGCCAGGACGCCCGCTCCGGCGAGCCGATCGACGAGCCCCAGGCAGAGCGGCGCCTCCGGACCGACCACGACGAGGTCGATGCCGTTCTCCTTCGCCCAGCGGGTCACGCCCTCCACGTCGTCGGCGCGGAGCGGGACCGGCGTCGCGTCCGCCGCCATCCCGGGGTTGCCGGGGGCGACGAAGAGGGCCCGGACGAGCGCGCTCCGGGCGATCTTCCAGACCAGGGCGTGCTCACGGCCACCGCTACCGACGACGAGCACTCTCATAGATGGGCGTCCTTCGGCCTCGCGGCAGTCATCCTAGCGCTGGCAGCCCTGGCGGCCGCCGCGCCGAGGACAGCCTCATAACACGATCCAGCCGGCCGCGACGGCGACGGCGGCGAGGACGGCCAGGGCCGCGACGATGGCCGCGGTGATCCCCGCCCCGAGGAGGAGGCGTCGCCGGCCCCTCGCCGGAGCCGCGGGGGTGGCCCTGGCCGGGATCGCCGGGACCACCGCAGCCAGCGCGTTCGCGCACGCAGGACAGAGGGGCGCCGCGCCCGGGCGCGAGTCCTCGGCCTGGAAGACCGCGAAGCAACGGATGCAGGCGGCGGCGGGCACGGGGGGAGCGTAGCACGACGCCCAGAGCCGGACCTCTCAGTGCCGGAAGTGCCGCATCCCCGTCGCGACCATCGCGATCCCGGCCGCGTCCGCCGCGGCGACGCTCTCCGCGTCGCGGACCGAGCCGCCGGGCTGGATGATCGCCGTCGCGCCCGCCGCGATGATCGCGTCCACGCCGTCCTTGAACGGGAAGAACGCGTCCGACCCCACGGCCGAGCCCTTCACCGGGAGCTGCGCCTTGAGGACCGCGATCCGCACCGCCTCGACGCGGCTCGTCTGGCCCCCGCCGACCGCCACGGTCCGCAGGTCCTTCGCGAACACGATCGCGTTCGACTTCACGTGCTTCACGCACTTCCAGGCGAAGAGGAGGTCCATCCACTCCTGCTCCGTCGGGGCGCGCTTCGTCATCACCGTGCAGTCCTCGCGGCGGACCGCTCCCAAGTCGCGGTCCATGACCAGGAGGCCGCCCGGGATCGACCGCAGCTCGCGCGCCTCGTCGGGCCGGCGCGACCAGCCCGACCGCGGGCCGGCGAGCCGCGCGGCCTCGAGCACGCGCAGCCCCTTCTTCGCCCCGAGCGCGGCCCGCCCGGCCTCGTCGTAGCCGGGGGCGATGACGCACTCGAGGAAGAGGTCGGTGAGCTCCTTCGCCGCTGCAGCGTCGACCGGCCGGTTCAGGGCGACGATGCCGCCGAACGCGGAGACCGGATCGCACGCCCGCGCCCGGGCGAACGCCTCGGCCGGCGTCGGCGCGAGCGCCACGCCACAGGGCGTTGCGTGCTTCACCACCACGCACGCGGTCTCGTCGAACTCCTTCACTGCCGCGAGCGCGGCCTCGAGGTCGGCGAGGTTGTTGTACGAGAGCTCCTTGCCCTGGAGGACCTTCGCCCAGGCGACGGTCGGCTCCTCCGGCTCGCGGCCGGCGCGGTAGAAGGCTCCCGCCTGGTGCGGGTTCTCGCCGTAGCGGAGGTCCTGGACCTTCTCGTAGACGGCGGCGAGCGTGCCCGGAAAGCGCGCGGGCGCGGCGTCCGGCTCGGCACGCGCGGTGAGGTACTCGGAGATCGCCGCGTCGTAGGCGGCCGTATGGGCGAAGGCCTTCTTCATGAGGTGGAACCGGGTAGCCGCCGAGAGCGCGCCGGAGAGCTCGACCTCGGACGCCACCCGGTCGTAGTCGACGGGGTCGACCACGATGCCCACGTGCGCGGAGTTCTTCGCCGCGCTGCGGACCATGGTCGGTCCGCCGATGTCGATCTCCTCGACGCACTCGTCGAAGGACTTCCCCGCCGCGACCGCCTGTCGGAACGGATAGAGGTTCACCACCACGAGGTCGATGGGCGGGATGTCCCGGGCCTTCACGTCCGCCTCGTCGCCGGCGAGGCCGCGGCGGTAGAGGATGCCGCCGTGGACGCGCGGGTGGAGCGTCTTGACGCGGCCGCCCAGGATCTCGGGCGCCGCGGTGTAGTCGCCGACCCCGATGACGGGGACCCCCGCCCCGGCGAGGGCGCGCTGGGTGCCGCCGGTGGAGAGGAGCTCGATCCCGCGGGCGGCGAGCCGGCGGGCGAACGGAACGAGGCCGGTCTTGTCGGAGACCGAGACGAGGGCACGGCGGATCATCTGGGCACCTCCCGCAGAGGGCCGCCTTGTACCGGAGCGGGGGAGGCCTTGCAACGCAGGCGAGCGGAGCGGTTATTCGCCCTCGCCGAGAGGCCCCGTCCGCGGCTCGTCCTCGGTCATCGCGCGCAGCTTGAGGAGCCCGCGCGTCTCCACCTGGCGGATGCGCTCCCGGGTGAGGTTCATGATCGACCCCACCTCCTCGAGCGTGATGCCGCCGCGGTCGGCGACGTCGAGCGCGCAGGTCTCGGAGAGCTCCCAGACCTCCTTGTCCGGGAAGTTGAGCTTGATCGACCCGGTGGACGGATTCACGTCCAGGTAGAGGTGGTGCTTGCAGGAGATGAACATGCACGGCCGAGGGCCGCTGGCGCAGTCGGCGCGCGAGCGCGGCCGCTTCGCCTCGATCTCCCGGATGACCTCCTCCAGCTCGCGGTCGATCACTCCGAAGGCCCGCTGTCGCCGCAGCTCCCGCGCGATCTCCTTGCGCGACATGGTCCGGGAGCGCCGCCGTCCGCGCTTCCCGTCCTCGCCCGGCTCCGCGCCCTGCTCGCCCGGGGTCAGGTCCACCTCGTCCTGCGCCGGCTCCGCCGCCTCGTTGAACTCGTTCATCCCAGCCCTCCACCCTTCCCACGCGGCGCCGCCCGGGCGCCGCTCGCCGCCGCCGTCCAGGGGCGCCGGGCCGGCGCCCCGGTGGGCTACCCGGTGCCGGTGATCTCCGGCGCCACCGTGGCCACCGCGCCACCCACCCTCTCGATCCGCCGCAACGCCGCGCGCGCCTCGCGCTCGGCCCGAACGAGCTCCACCTCGAAGTGCCGGCGCCGGGGGTGGACCCGCGCCTTGCGGGTCAGCTCCGCGACCAGCTCTCCGAGGCCCTTCTCCACGTCCTCCAGCCTGTTCCGCAGGGTGAGGAAGCTCCCGCGGATGTCCTCGACCGTGTAGCCCTCCGCCATCATCCGCTTGATCACCGCGATCCGGCGCACGACCGACGCCGGGTAAAGCCCCGTCGAGCCGGTGTGCTTGCCCTTGCGACCGACGCGGCGGCTGCGGGGCAACAGCCCGAGCTGCACGTACTTCCGGAAGGTCGCGGCCGAGAGCTTCGCGCCTCGTCCCTCGAAGAGCCGCACCACCTCGCCGCTCGTGATCCCCGCGGCGTACTGCCGCTCCAGGCCGGTGATCTCGTCGAGGGGGAGGAGAAATTCCATTGAGACGAGCCCTTTGAGAAGAGAACGTCGAAAACTTGATTTCGAGAGTAATGTATTCAGTGGCGAACGTCAACGCACCCGTGCGTCGCGGGGAGCTCCCGTCCGGGCCGTGGTGTCGGGTGATCGAGGGGCGCGCCAGGGCGGCCGCGCGCCGGCGGAAGGCGGCGTCGACCGGTTCCGGAGGGCTCGTCAGTGCGTCAGCGTCGGGGTGAAGCTCGAGCGTCGGCCGGGTCGGACCTCGACCAGGGTTTCCCGGGCGCCGAAGCTCGGGTGCACGACCCGCACGCGGTGCCAGCCGGCGGGCAAGGAAAGCGTGAGCGGCGTCTCGCCGGCGGCACGCCCATCCACCGCCACCCTGCCCCACGGGACCGCGTTCACGTACAGCACGCCCGGCGCGATCGCGGCGCCGCCGCCCGAGGCATCCGCCGCAGCTCCGGATCCGGCTTCCGTTTCGGTGCCCGCTGCGGGACCGCTCCCCGCTGCCGTTTCGGTTCGGGCTTCGGGAGTTCCGGCGCCCGTTCCCGGTCCTTCAGCTCCGAGCCCGGCTCGGTCCCCCACCCCGGACCCGGTCCTGGTTCCGGCCGCGTCCTCCGCTTCCGGCACCGGCGCCGCGCCCGGAACCGCGTCCGGTCCACCCCCCCTCGCCTGCCGCCCACTCCAACCGTTCCACAGCCCCGCCCCGGCCACCAGCGCCACACCTGCGACCACCGCCCCGAGCACCCAGGCGCGGCGGCCGCGGAGCCCCGTGGGCGAGACCAGCGTCTGCGTCGGCGCGGTCGCGTCCGGAGCCGACGGCGGGTCGAGAACGGAGGGCCCCGGATCCGGCGGGAGCCGCACCAGCGTCGACTCCGCCTGCGACGGCGCGCTTCGCCCCTCGCCCTCGGGCCAGAGCCGCTGCATCAGCGTCCGGAGATCCCAATCCTGGGGCGACGACGCCACCCGGAGGAGCACCTCCGAGAGCCGCGCGCCGAGCTCCTCCGCCGAGGCGATCCGGCGCTCCGGATCCCGCTCGAGCGCGCCGAGCACCAGGACGTCGATCTCGGGCGGCACCTCCTCGTTCCACTCCGAGGGAGCCGACGGCGGCGGCCCCTGCAGCACCGCCGCCAGGGTGGCGGCGTCCGATTCCCGCGCGAAGAGCCGGCGCCCGGCGCACATCTCCCAGAGGATCACCCCGAGCGAGAAGAGGTCGGCGCGGGCATCCACGGGCCGGCCCGCAGCCTGCTCCGGAGCCATGTACGCGATCTTCCCCTTGAGTGTTCCGGGCTCGGTCCCCCCGGCGAGGCTCATCGCCCGGGCGATGCCAAAGTCGGCCAGCTTCACCTCGCCTTCGAACGAGACGAGCAGGTTGTGGGGCGAGACGTCCCGGTGCACGAGCCCCAGCGGCCGCCCGCCCTCGGACTGTCGGTGAACATAGGCCAGCGCCTTGGCGGCCTCGGCGGCGACGTGCACCGCCCGCGGGATTCCGAGCCGCACGCCCTGGGTCCGGGCCCGCTCCAGCACCTGACCGAGGTGGCGGCCGCGCACGAGCTCCATGGCCAGGTAATGGCGGCCGTTCACCTGGTCGAACTCGAACACCTGGACCACGTTGGCGTGGCTCAGCCGGCAGGCGAGCCGCGCCTCCTCGACGAACATCCGCACGAACTCGTCCTGGTGCTGGTGCTCGCCGCGGACGAGCTTCAGGGCCACCTCCTTCACGACCCCCTGCGCCAGCGCCGCCTCGGCGCGCCAGACATCGGCCATGCCGCCCGAGGCGAGCGGCTCGACGAGGCGGAACTTGCCGAAGGTGCGCACGGCGAGCGGATTGTATCGGATCCCGTGGGCGAACGTCGCACCACGAGCAGCATCGCCACACCCACGAGCGCGAGCACCGGGCCCGCCCCGCCCTCGCCCGTACCGCACCCTCCGGCGGCACCTGCTCCCGGTCCGCCCTCGACATCGCCCGCGGTGGCGATCGACTCCGGCACCGCCTTGCCCGCGCGACGCAGGATGCGCGCGGCGAGCTGGGCGCGCGCCTCCATGAGCCGCGATGGGTCCACCTCGGTGGAGTACGCATCGGGGAAGAGATCGCGGGCGATGCTCTCGGCCGCCTGGCGATCGCCGGCGTCGGCGAGCAGCTTCAGATACTCGTAGTCCTCCATGCCCTCACGGATCATCTTGAGCCGGATCGAGGCCACCGGGATGTGCGTCTTCCCGCCGATGCGGCCCGGCGTGCCCGGGTAGAAGAGCGTGCCGTCGCCGTTGCCGCTGAAGTCCCACTGGTTCGACCACGCATCGTGGGAGAAGGCCGCGGTCGTCTCCCAGTAGAGCTCGCCGTCGGCGCGCATGAGGAAGCTCAGCCACTCCATGGCCCGGCTCCGGACGGCGGAGGTGTCCACCATGTAGCTCGGCCAGCCCGTGAAGTACCGGTCCGACTCCGAAGGGCTGCCGATGTTCACGGTGCCGCCGCAGCCGTGGCTCATGCAGCTCTGGTACAACCAGACCTCCTTGCGCGGCCCGGAGCGGAACCCGTCGTAGCGGCCGGTCTGGTCGCCGGCGACGGCGCTGCCGGGCTTGTCGTTCATCCAGTTGACGACCGGCACGATGATGTCGATGCCGCCGTCCACCCCGTGCTCCTGCGCGTCCCAGATCTGGGTGGTGACGAGCGTCTGGAGCTCGGGATCGGCCTCGTGGGCGGACCGGGTCCTGGGCTCGATGTCGCTCCAGGCGCAGGTGAGGGGCGGCTCGTCGCAGACGTAGTCGAAGAGCCGGTCCATCCAGCCGCGCGCGCGGAAGTACTCCGCCCACCGCTTCTTCCCCTCGACGCTCCGCTCGTCGCCGACGTACTTCGCGGCAGTGAGCTTCGCGCCCGCGAGGCGCGTCGGCGCGGTGCCGTCCATGAGCGGCCCGAACCACCGCTCGAAGGCGTCGAGGCCGTTCGACCCGTCGTCGCTGATCCCGGTGAGCGAGATGCGGTGGTCGAGGCCGAGCTGGGCGTAGCGAGCGCGCAGGGCGGAGTTGGCCTCCCCGGAGACGCCGTGGCCGGACAGCGTCCCGCCGTACGACATCCCGAAGCTCGAGCGGAGGGAGGCGGTGGAGGGGAGCGTGAAGTCCCAGACCTCGAGCGTGACCGGGACCGTCCACTCCCCGCCGGCCGCGGACACGACCACCTCGCCGCGGTAGGTGCCGGGCCGGGCGTCGGCGGGCACCCGCACCTCGATCCAGATCGCGCGGCTCTCGCCCTCCCTCACGTCGAAGGGAAAGGCGTTCCGCTGCTCGCCGACCACGTCGTCCACGTCGGGCACGAGCGCGTCGGGCCAGCGGCCGGTGCCGCCGTCGACCGCCGAGGCGTTCCGGAGGTCGAGGAG
>JAEZXM010000034.1 GCA_023419875.1 Pseudomonadota bacterium
GCGCCGTACACGTTCCTGCACAACGGGCTGTTCGTGCCGCTCTTCGTCGTCGCGATCGTCGGGCTCGCCAGCGACGCCAACGGCGCGCTGGCGCGGCTGCTCGGCTCGCCGGTCGGCCGGGCGCTGGGCGACGCCAGCTTCGCCCTCTACGCGCTCCAGGACCCGCTCTGGCGGACGGCGCGGACCCTCTCGGGCGTCCCTCCCGCGCCGGCGAGCGCCGCCTTCACCGCGGGTTTCGCCGTGCTCGCCGTCGCCGTCGCGGTGGTGGTCTCGCGCGGCCTCGAACGCCCGGCACGGAGGTGGCTGCGGAGGTGGCTGGCGCTTCCGCGGCCGGAACCCCGCGCCGAGCGCGCCGGAACGGCGGGGCCGGAGGAGGTCCGGTCCGAGCCGTTCCGGACTTAGAGAGGCGTTCGCCGCCCGCTCACGTCCTCGTCACACCTCTACCTTCGCCTTCGGCGTCCGCACCGGCCTCGGCTCCGGCGCCGGGACCACCTCCACCTTCCCCGCCGCCGGCTCCACCGTGTGCGGCTCGACGAGCTTCGCCAGCCGCTCGAGCTCGCGGGCGAGGTTCTGCACCGGCACACGCGTGCTGCTCGCGATGGCCGACACCGCCGACGCCGGCATCTCGTTCACGCGCTTCATGGCGGTCGCGCGGAGCGACTCGGCGCGCTCCCGCAGCCCGTCGAGCCGCTTGCGCAGGCCCGGCACCGACCAGTCCTCGCGCGCCCAGCGCTCGAGCGCGACGTCGAGCTCGCTCAGCCGGTGCTGACCGGCGCCCAGCGCCTTGAGGATCCGCCCGCGCGCCTCCGCCTCCAGCGCGTCGAACCGGGCCTGCAGCGCCTTCAGACCCTTGATGCCCTGCTTCTCCTGCCTCGTCTGCGCGGTTTCCATGGGATCGCTCCCGGCGGGCCACGTCGTGGCGCCACCTGCGAGAGGGCCAGCCACTTCCGTGAGTCGGCGTAACAGTACGCTTCACCGGCTTCGACGCACTGCGTCCACCCGGGGCGCTTACACCTGAGTGCCGACGATCGGGCGCTCGCTCGCCGGCCTCCCTTCCGTGCCCGGTGCCCCCGTCCGCACCCTGTCAGAGGCACGTTTCACAATCGGGCCCGATGCAGCGGCTCGTCACACTCGACCTCGAGACCGTCCCCGACGAAGCGCTGGTGTCGGCCGTGGACGGCGAGCCCGGCCGACCGTATCCCGAACAGCTCCAGCGGGTGGTGGCCGAGCGCCGCGCACGGACCGGCGGCCGGACCGACTTCCTCCCGCTGCCGTACCACCGTCCGGTGGCGGCGTGCCTGCTCGAGGCGGTCGCCGACGGGGGCGTGGTCGCGGTCACCGACGTCCACGTCTGGACCGACGCGCGGCTCGCGGAACCCAGGTTCCTCGAGCTCGCGTGGCAGCGGCTCGAGGGGGCCGCGCTCGTGACCTTCCACGGCAAGGGGTTCGACCTGCCCGTGCTCGAGCTCCGCTCGCTCAAGCTCGCGATCCCCACGCCGGCGTGCTTCGCCAGCTCGCGTCGGGACGAAGGTGAGCACTTCGATCTGCGGGAGCTCCTCGGCAGCCGGGCGTCCCCCGCCCCCCTCGACCTGTACGCGAAGCTCGTGGGGTTGCCCGGCAAGGGCGACGTGGCGGGCCATGACGTCCAGGCGCTCTACACCGCCGGTGATCTCGACCGGATCGCGGCGTACTGCATGAGCGACGTCGTGCAGACGTATCTCCTCTTCCTGCGCCACCGGCTCGTCGACGGCGCGCTCACGCCGGACGGCTACGCGGAGAGCGCCGCACAGGCCCGCGAGGCGTTGCCGCGGCTGTTCGCGCGGAGGCTCGGGCCGGGCGAGCGGCGCGCGATCGAAGGGTTCCTCGACCGGTGCGCGCCGTTCTTCGAGCCCGCGACCGAGGGCGAGCTGCGGCGCGCGCTCTGAGCAGTACACCCACATCCGCCCCCAGGCGCCCAGCTCCCGCGCCCCGGTCGGTGCGGCTCGTTCCACCCTAGGTGCCGCGTACCCCCTGGGCGTTCCGCCCGTTTTCCCTGCACTTGCCGGTTCGGCGCGTGGCACCCGGGGTGCAGGAGGTCGACACGAATGGCCGCGCGCGCCGCCTCTCCTCGGTCGAAGCCCTTCACGGCGGCGATCCACGAGCTCGCCGCGCGGGGCGACCCTGCGGTGCTCCTCGACGTGGACGGCACCGTGCTCTTCGCCACCGATGCCTGGGAGCGGTTCATCCGGACCACGGGCGCTTTCGGGGCGACGCCGATCGGGACGCGGCTCTCCGCCGGGATCCAGGGCGAGCTTCCGCGCGAGGTGTTCGAGGAACTGCTGGCCCGGGTGATCCGCGGCCACACCGGCCGGAGCCTCACGGTCACCTCGGAGTGCAATGGGCCGGACCGCGCCCGCCTCGTCACGAGCCAGCTCTCGCCGGTGCTCGCGGGGCCCGAAGTCATCGGGGTGGCGCTCGTCGTGCGGGTCGTCCGCGATGTGCCGGCGTTCGAGGTGTACCCGGTCGTCGAGGCCCGCGCCGACGCGTACCGGAACGCGGAGGGCGCGCCCGAGCAGTGCTGCTGCTGCCGCCGCACGCGGCGGCCCTCCGAGCCGGCGGAATGGGATTTCGTGCCGGCGCTCGTGGCGGCGCCGCCGCCGGAGACGACCTACGCCTACTGCCCCCTCTGCCGCGAGCTTCACGATCCGCTGGGTGGGGATCCGGAGGCCTGAAACAGGCCTCCGCAGTACGCGAGCCCGCGCCCGGACTCCCGAGCGCGGGCTCGTTCATCTCGGAAGCCCTACCGCGGGCCGCGCTTCGCCACGCGCTTGCGCTTCTTGCTCAGCACGCGCTTCCCCTTCGCGGTGGCGCGCTTCGACTTGGCCCGGCTCGACACCTTCCGCTTGGAGCGGTTCCCACGCTTCGCGGGCATGCGACTCTCCTCGGCCTCATGGGCCTCATGCGCCGCTCACCCTGAGCCTGTCGAAGGGCGAGCGCCGCGGGTTGTGAGCGGCGGGAGACCCGCCGCCTCGGGATACGCGCCGGCTACTCCAGCCAGTCGCGGTCCCGGAGCTTCTTCGGCAGGTACTCCTCGGTGATGAAGGAGATGCCGCGGCGCGAGAGCGCCTCCAGCTCGTACTTCACGCCCGAGCGCATCATCTCCTGGATCTCCTGCTGCCACTGCTTCGCCTGGAACCAGGGGTACGCGAGCATCTGCTTGGCGCGCGAGACGTCACCGTCGTCCATCTTGATGGCCACGTTCGTGGGGAGCTTGTAGGTCGACTTGTCGAACGAGGACAGCCCGACGAACCGCGCGTCCGGCACGGCCATCCGCATCGACTCGAAGGCCAGGTTGATCGAACCCTGCTTCACGACGGAGTAGATGTAGAAGCCCCAGGGATCGTTGTCGACGAGCACGTACACCGGGAGCTTCAGCTCGTGGTTGAGCCGCCGGACCAGGCGGCGCACCCCGCGCGGCGGCTGGCCCCCGCCGTGGACGATGATGCAGCTCTGCCGCTTCCAGAACTTGTCCTCGTTGAAGCGGCTCCAGACGGCGTCCTTCTCCACGAGCAGCAGGTACTTGGCCTCGTGCTTGCCGAACTGGATGACGTTCTCCTCCACGATGGAGGGGACGCCCCAGCCGCCGGAGCCCATGCGCCGGAGGTCGATGGTGTCGCCCGAAGCGCCCGCCGCCCGGCAC
>JAEZXM010000047.1 GCA_023419875.1 Pseudomonadota bacterium
CGCGGCGGCGGCGCTGGCCGGCCCGCCCGCGAACTTCTCGGTGCTCTCGGTGCACAAGTGGGTCCCGGCCGCGATGGACGTCGTGGCGGCGGCGCCGGAGAAGCGGATCGACGGCTACCTCGCCGCCGGACACGCGGCGACGATCACCGGCTGGGCGATCTTCGAGCCGTTCGCGCGCCGCACCGGCGCGCCGGTGGCGGTGGCCGGCTTCGAGCCGCTCGACATCCTGGCGGCGCTGGTGAAGGTGACGGAGCTCGTGCGCGAGGGCCGACCCGAGGTGACGAACGTCTACCCGCGCTGCGTGACGCGCGAGGGCAACCGGCCCGCGTTGCGCGCGCTCTGGAAGGTGTTCGAGCAGCGGGACGGGAGCTGGCGCGGCATCGGCACGGTGCCGGGCGGGAACCTCGCGCTCCGGCCCGACCTCGCCGCGCTCGATGCCCGGCGGCGGTTCACCATCGACGTCGCGGCGGTGCGCGACGACGCCGCCGCCGAGGAGGCGAAGGGGTGCATCTGCGGGCCGATCATGCTCGGCCTCGCCTCGCCCACCGACTGCCGGCTGTTCGGGAAGGCCTGCCTCCCCGAGTCCCCGGTGGGCGCGTGCATGGTGTCGTCCGAGGGGCAGTGCCGGATCTGGCACACGTACGGGGGGATGCCGGAGCTGCGGGGGGTGAGCCCGTGACACCTCCCCGCCCGGCATCGAAGCAAGGGCGCATCGCCCTCCGGCACGGCGCCGGCGGCCGTGCGATGCGGCAGCTCATCGAGGAGGTGTTCTTGCCGCTCGCCTCCCCGGTGGACGGCGTCGGCCTCGCCGCGCTCGACGACGGCGCCGCGCTGCGGGTGGGGGACCGCTGGCTCGTCGTCACCACCGACTCGCACGTCGTCCAGCCGATCTTCTTCCCCGGTGGCGACATCGGGCGGCTCGCGGTCTCGGGGACGGTGAACGACCTCGCGATGATGGGCGCGACCGAGCCGCTCGGGCTCACCTGCGCGGTGATCCTCGAGGAGGGCTTTCCGCGCGAGCAGCTCGAGCAGGTGGTCGCGTCGATGCGGAGCGCCGCCCTGGAGGCCGGCGCGCCGATCGTCACCGGCGACACCAAGGTGATGGGCAAGGGGCAGCTCGACGGGATCGTCGTCAACACCACCGGCGTGGGATTCACGGATCGTGTGGTAACCGACGCGGGCCTCGCCCCGGGCGACGTCCTCGTCGTCACCGGCACGGTGGGCGATCACGGGATGGCGGTGATGGCCCGGCGCCACGATCTGAAGCTCGAGGGCGATCTCACGAGCGACGTCGCGCCGGTGAACGGCCTCGTGCGGGGGGCGCTCCTCGCCGGCGGCGAGGACGTGGTGGCGATGAAGGACCCGACCCGCGGCGGCGTCGCGGGGGTCCTCCACGAGCTCGCGGCCAAGGCGCGGGTGGGGATCGTCGTGGACGAGCAGGCGATCCCGGTGCGCGACGAGGTGCGGGCGGCGGCGAGCCTGGTCGGCATCGACCCGCTCCTGGTCGCGAACGAGGGGAAGGTGGTGCTGGGCGTGCGCGCCCGCTCCGCCGACCGCGTGCTCGCGGCGCTCCGCACCCACCCGCTCGGCGCCGAGGCGGCGATCGTCGGCCGCGCCGTGGCCGAGCGGCCGGGCACGGTGATCCTCGACACCGGCCTCGGGCGGCGGATCCTGGCCGAACCCGAGGGCGAGCTCCTGCCGAGGATATGCTGAGGCCATCGTGCACGAGTACTCGCTCATCCAGGCGCTGATCGCCCGAGCCGCGGAGGAGGCCCGCCGGCGCGGCGCGACGCGCGTGCACGCGATCCGCGTCCGGCTGGGCGCGCTCTCCGGCGTCGAGCCGGACCTGTTCACGAATGCCTGGGAGATGGCACGCACGGGAACCGTCTGCGCGAACGCGGAGCTCCGGCTCGAGCGGATCGACGCCGTCTGGTCCTGCCCGCGGTGCAGGAAGATCTTCGCCCCCGGCGACGTGCTCCGGTGCGCCGACTGCCGGGAGCCCGCCGTCCTGAACGACGGGGCGGACGCGTTGACGCTCGACCAGCTCGAGCTGGAGGTGCCCTGATGTGCCAGACCTGTGGGTGCGGCGACACCGCTCTCGTCCCGGTGGAGCTTCACGAGAAGATCCTGGCGGAGAACGAGAAGACCGCTCGCCACGTCCGCGAGCACTTCGTCGAGGCGGGCGTCCTGGCGGTGAACGTGATGGGGAGCCCCGGCTCCGGCAAGACCGCGCTCCTCGAGGCCACCGCGCGCGCCGCGGCGGCGAAGGGCTGGCGCCTCGGGGCCGTGTCCGCCGACCTCGCCACCGACAACGACGCGCGCCGGCTCTCCGCCGCCGGCATCCCCTCCCGCGCCATCACCACCGGCCAGGCGTGCCACCTCGACGCGGAGCTCGTGCACCACGCGCTCCACGACGTCCCCTGGCGTGAGACCGACGTCTTTTTCATCGAGAACGTGGGGAACCTCGTCTGCCCGGCGATCTACGACCTGGGCCAGGCGGCGAACGTGGTCGTGCTCTCGGTGACCGAGGGCGAGGACAAGCCGCTCAAATACCCGGTGATGTTCCAGGCGGTGGATCTCGTGGTCGTCGCGAAGTGCGACCTCGTCCCTCACCTCGACGTGGACCTCGAGAAGCTGCACGACGCGCTCGCCCGGGTCATGCCGGCGCCACGCGTCATCGAGCTCTCCGCGAAGACCGGGCAGGGCGTGGACGCGTGGATTGCGTGGCTCGAGGAGCAGCGGGCGCCGTTCGCGGGGATGGCGGGCGGCGGGCACCGCCACGGCTGCAAAGGCCATTCGCACGGCTGACCCGGCCGCCCTTCCCTGTCGGAGCGCACGCGGGTGTTTGCCGCGCACGGCCACCGCCTCCGAGCAGCGCCAATGCAATCCGGCGGTTGGACCTCGGAACGGCGCTCCTTCGCGGCGGACGCCCCATCCGGTCTCCCCCGCTGCGCCCGGGACTTCCTTGCACGGATCGTGTAGCTCTCGTTCCGCTTCTCCGGAACCTCCCCAAGGAGCCCCCATGACCCCGTGTATCCGGCTTCTCGTCCTGTCGCTGGTGGCGCTGACCTTCGCCGCCTGCGGCCCCGCCGAAGATGTCTCCACCCCCTCCGACGACACGAGCGCCGTCGTCGGCGCGCCGTGCGCGTCCACCTCGCAGTGCGGCGCCGGCGAGGTGTGCACCACCGAGGACGGCGTCTGCAACCCGCCGCCCGGTTGCCGCGATGGCGCCGGCTGCCCCGCCGTGTGCTACGGCACGTGCCGCCCCAGGGTCATCCTGCCCCCGCCGCCGAACCGCTGCCGGACCGACGCCGACTGCAGGACGTTCTCGGACTACTGCACGGGCTGCAACTGTCGCGCGCTTTCGATCTGCCAGCCCGATCCCAAGTGCCCGGGCCCGGGCGTGCAGTGCTTCGTCGATCCCTGCTTCAACAAGGAGGCGTTCTGCCGGGCCGGCGCGTGCACGCTCCGCCCCGCCAGGCTCGAGTGCCCGGTCGAGAAATGCGGCCCGCCGCTCGGGATGCCCAGGTACATCTGCCCCGACGGCAAGACCATCGCCGGTCCGACGGGCCGCTGCGTACAGCAGCCGACCGGCGCCTGCGGCTGGGAGGTGACCTCCTGCCCGGATCCGCGGATCTGCACCTGGCGGTGAGCCTGTGATCGATGCCTCAGGCGCAGGCTCTCACCCTGCGCCTGAGGCCACGGCTCGATGCCGCTCTGCCCACGCCGCGAGCGGCAGCATGATCGCGGCCCCCGCGATGTTGGCCCAGACCACCGCCGAGACGCTCGGCGGCGGGGCGCCGCCGAGGGTGTTCGCGAGGTAGACCGCCGTGAGGAGCAGGACGAGGGCTGCGAGCGCCCAGCGGCCGGGCGCGCCGGTGGGGCGCGTCGCGCGGACGTAGATCCAGACGCCGTCCAGGAAGATCGCGCCCTCGACCAGCAGCGTCGCCGCGACCGAGCTCCAGAGGCCGAGCCCGGCCTTCGGTCCCCCGGGCCAGAGGGGGAGGTCGGGCCGGTGCGAGACGAGATCGAGGACCCAGTGGCTCAGGACGAGCGCGCCGGCGACGAGCGCGCCCCTCCGATCGCGGGTCAGCGCGAAGACCACCGCCGCGAAGAGCGCCGCCCAGCCGAGCGAAAACGCTGCGGAGTGCGACCAGGGATAGCTCGTGAAGTCGAGCGGCGTGACCGCGGTGTTGCCGGGGTCGATGCGCACGGTCTCGATGCCCGCCAGGATGAGGACGGGCCAGAGCAGGTCGAGGAACCCGCCCGCCGCGAGGAGCACGGCCAGCGACCTGCGGGGAGCGAGTCGCTTGGCAGCGAAGGCGACGCCGAAGTGGCCGACGAACATACCGCGAGTCTACACGGCATGTCCGCCGGCGGGAGCAGCTCGGCGGGAGCGCCTAGAAAGCCAGGAGCGTCGAGAGCTCCACCTGGCTCGACTGCGTGCTCGTGTCGTCGTTGAGCTCCGTGTCGTACCGCGTGTACTCGAGGCCCGCGCGCCACCTGGACGTGAGGTTCACGATCGCGCCGCCCGAGATCTGGAGGTTCTTCTTGATCGCCGTGGCCGCGATCATGTCCTCGTCCGGGAGCTCGACGCCCGCACCGGCGAGGAGCACGAGCCCCTTCACCGGGGTGATCTGGAGCTGGCCCCAGCCGCCCTTCGTCGGGACGGGCTTCACCGAGGTGAAGTCGGGGCTCGTGCCCGTGGTGAGTACGCCGGTCACGATCGAGTTCTCCGCGTCCAGGTTCTCGCCGAAGAACGCGCCGCCGACGAGCGTGACCGGGCCGTACTCGACCTTCAGGTCGGCGGCGGCGCCGCGGCTGTCGACGGTCTCGTCGCTGGTGTCGAGCAGGCGGTACTTCTCCTGGCCCCATCGCGCGCCGACGCCCACATCCAGCTTCAGCTTCGAGGAGCCCCGAAGCAGGAAGGCGAGCCGCGCCTCGACGTTGGGGGTCACGGCCCGGTAGCCGACGTTCCGGCCGTTCTGGCGGAACCCGTCGTACGCGGTGAGCGCGGCCACGGTCCAGCCGAGGGCCATGTCCTGACCGATCTCGCCCGAGAGCCTGATCTGTGGAGCGCGCCGGTGGAGGAAGCCGGCCCCGCTGAACCTCGGCGTGGCGAGGTGCGAGAGCGACGCGGCCCCGACCTGCCCGTGGAAGATGTCGTTCGACTGGCCGACGAGCAGCGTGAGGTTGCCGAGGTCCTTCCAGGTCGCGGTCACGTGAGCGTGGCGGAGACGCAGGAGGGGCATGGACTCGTCCGGCGCCGTCGCCGGGCCTGCATAGCCGCCGCCAAAGTCCACCTCCACGAACCCCTTCAGCACCGGGTTGCCCAGGAATCCGCCGCCGCTCGGCACGTTGGCGCCGAGGCGCAGGCGGCTCTGCCGGACGGAGAACCCGGCGGCGCTCTCGTCCTCGTCGCCGGCCGCGTTGCGGGGAAAGTCGGCGGCGTTGAACTCGCCGGAGTTCCACCATGTGTTGAGGACGAGCCAGCCGCCGAACTCGAAGGTCACCGCCGGCGGCTTGGCAGGCGCGGCCGCAGGCGGCGACGCCGGCGCTGCGGGCGGCGTTGTCTCGGGCTTCGCCGGCTCGGTCTGGGCGGCCTCGGGCTTCTCGGCCGGCTTGTCGGTGGTCTGCGCCATGACGACGATCGGCGCGAGGAGGGCGAGCAGCATCGCGAGGGCGGTTTTCCAGCTCGTCACGGTGTCACCTCGTCAGGTGTCGGCGACCGGAGCTCGACGGGGAGCGAGCCTCCGGAGCGATCCGGGGGTGGTTCGAGGCTTGGGGTTCACGGCTCGCGCGGAGCATACCGGGTCGGGGCGTGCATGTCCCGGGCGGGCTTCGCTCCGTGTAGGCGGCGCGGCGCGTCAAGGGCCGCTTCGCCGCGCACACGCGGCGATCAGGTCCTCGAGCCGCCCCAGCGCCTTCTCGAGCTGCTCCATCGACGGCCCGAACGAGAACCGCACGTACGAGCGGAAGCGCGAGGCGCGCCGGGCGCGGCGCTTCCCCGGGTTCACGTCGAAGAACTCGCCCGGCACCACGATCACCTTCTTCTCCAGCGCGGCGCGGAAGAACCCCATGCCCTCGTTGAGCGGAGGGGGCAAGTGCTGGACGTTGCCCCAGCAGTAGAAGGTGCCGTCCGGCGCGCGATCGAACCGGATCCCGAGGCGCTCGAGGCCGTCGATCATCCGGCGCCGCTTCTCGCCGAACACGTGGTGGATGGCCTCGGTCTCGGCGCGGACGACGGCGTCGTCGAGGAGCGGGATGGCGGCGCGCTGGAGCGGCTTCGAGCCGCCGCCGTCGAGGAACGAGCCGGCGCTCGCCACCGCGTCGATGACCGCCCGCGGCGCCACCGTCCAGGTCATGCGCCAGCCCGGGTAGCGCCAGTTCTTGGTGAAGCCGTCGAAGATGACGATCGGATCCCGGTCCACGTCCTCCACGTAGCGCGCCGCGCTCTCCACCGGGAGCCGGCCCGGCACGCCCGTCCAGACGTAGTGCGAGTAGAACTCGTCGAGGAGGAAGGCGCAGTCGAGCTCGCGGGCGAGCTCCACCCACCGCGCCAGCTCCTCGCCCTGCACGAGCTTGCCGGTGGGGTTGCACGGGTTCGAGAGGAGGACCGCGGAGAGCCCGCGGCCGGTCACCTCGCGCCGCAGGTCGTCCACGGTGAACGCGTAGCCGCGCTCGCCCTCGAGCAGGATGGGGATGGGCGTGAACGTCCGGAAGAGATCGAGCAGCTCCTCGTAGGCCGTGTAGTCGGGGAGGAAGTGGCCGAGGTTCACCTGGCCGAGGCTCGCCACCGCGCGGGTGAGCGAGGTCCGGCCGCCGCCGCTCACCGACACGTTCTCCGCGGAGTACAACGAGGGCAGGCCGCGCCGGTAGAGCCGGTTGTACAGCCCGGCGATCTCCTCGCGCAGCTCCCAGATCCCCTGAATGGGCGCGTACTCCTGGTCGTCCACCTCGATGGGAACCGCGTGCACGCGCGGCGGGGCGCCGGGCAGGGGCCCGGTCTCGGGCATGCCCTGGCCGAGGTTGCACCAGTCGAGGTCGGTGCTCTTGAACCCGAGCCTGGTCGCCTCGGTGGTGGTGAAGATGACGCCGGTGCGGGGGACCGGGCGGAAGGCGGAGAGCTTGCCGGGCGCAGGGCTGGTCTCGTCGTTCACGGTCCGTCGAGCCTAGCACGGGCGCGTGCGCCGCGCCGCGCGGCGCGGCGGAGCGGAACGCGAGACCCACCGGGGCGCGTCTGCTGGTCGCGGGCGGCGCGACGCGTGGTGACTATGGAAGCTCATGGAACCTCCGGGCTCGCGCGACGGACGAGAGAAAGGACGGGCACGATGTGGAGAGCGTGGACGCTGGCAGGCGGGGTCGTCGCCGGCGCGGCTGGCCTCGCGGTCGTGCGCGGGGCGCAGGCTCGCCGGCGCAAGGCGCGGGCGCTCCTCGACGAGCCGCTGCCGCGCGTGGTGATCGTGGGCGCCGGGTTCGCCGGCCTCACGGCTGCGCGCGAGCTCCGCGACGCGCCGGCGCGGATCACGGTGGTGGACCGCCGGAACCACCACCTCTTCCAGCCGCTCCTGTACCAGGTGGCCACGGCCGCGCTCAACCCGGCCGACATCTCTGCACCGATCCGCAATGTGCTCCGCCGCCAGCGCAACGCGGAGGTGGTGCTCGGCGAGGTCACCGGGTTCAATCTCAGGGATCGCCGGGTGCTGCTCGGAGACGGGACCGAGCTTCCCTACGACCACCTCGTCGTCGGCACCGGCGCGACCCACTCCTACTTCGGGCGGGACGACTGGGCGCCGCTCGCGCCCGGGCTCAAGACCGTGGAGGACGCCCTCGAGATCCGGCGCCGCGTGCTGCTCGCGTTCGAGCGCGCCGAGCGCGAGCCGGACCCCGGGGCGCGGGAGGCGCTCCTCACCTTCGTGGTGATCGGCGCCGGGCCCACCGGCGTGGAGCTCGCCGGGGCGCTCGCGGAGATCGCCCGCCACACGCTCGCCGCCGACTTCCGCCGCATCGATCCGGAGAGCGCCCGGGTGGTGCTGCTCGAGGCGCTCCCGAGCGTCCTCCCTCCGTACGTGCCGCCGCTCCAGGCCTCCGCCCGCCGCCAGCTCGAGCGGCTCGGGGTCGAGGTCCGCACCGGGGCGAAGGTGACCGCGATCGACGACGAGGGCGTGACCGCGGGGGGTGAGCGGATCCCGACACGGACCGTGCTCTGGGGCGCCGGGGTCTCGGCGTCGTCGCTCGGCCGCTTGCTGGGGGTGAAGACCGACCGCGCCGGGCGCGTCGAGGTGCTCCCCGACCTCACCATTCCCGGCCACCCCGAGGTGGCAGTCGTGGGCGACCTCGCCGCCATCCGGCAGGAGGACGGGACCCTCGTGCCCGGCGTCGCGCCGGCGGCGATCCAGGCCGGCCGCCACGCCGCACGGAACGTGAAGCGCGCCCTGGCGGGCGAGCCGCCGCTGCCCTTCCGTTACCTCGACAAGGGGATGCTCGCGACGATCGGCCGGGCCGCCGGCGTGGCCGACATCCGCGGCCTCCGGTTCTCCGGGTTCGCCGCCTGGCTGCTCTGGCTCTTCGTCCACATCTTCTTCCTGATCGGATTTCGGAACCGCGTGGCGGTGATCCTCCAGTGGGCGTGGTCGTACCTCACGTGGAGGCGCGGCGCGCGGCTCATCACCGACACCGCGGAGCAGTGGCGGTTCATCGCGGAGCGGCGGGCGGCGGTCCCGCCGGACGTCGGGTCGATGCCGGACGC
>JAEZXM010000200.1 GCA_023419875.1 Pseudomonadota bacterium
GACCAGTAGCAGCCCTCGAGCTCACGATCGATCATGTAGTCCACGAACGCGTTCTGCCACTTCGCGTCGATGGTCTTGTCGGTGAGGTACGAGAAGCGGTTCCGGTCGCGGGTGCTGGCCTGGCCGAGCGGCCAGTCCAGGTTGCCGCCGAACTCGCCCACCACGATCGCGTACCCGAGGTCCTTCAGGTAGCCGAAGTGCTCCTCCCAGCCGCTGCGGAGCAGGGTCGAGTTGATCACCATCTGGCACTGCGCGTCGCCGGCGGCGTCACCCTCGAGCCCGGCGCACGCAGGCTGCGCCGGATCCATGAACATCTTCTGGACGAACACCGACGGACCGTAGGTGTGCGGCGACCAGACGAGCCGCTCCATGGGCACGTTGGGCAGGTCGGTGGCCGCGGGGTACAGGTTCTCGCCCCAGTTCGGGTTGGTGTCGGCGTTGCCGTGCGGCTGCACGCTGATGGTGTCAGGCGTGCCGTCCTGGGTGTTGGCGTTGATGCCGATCCCCTGCACGAAGAGGAGGAGGTTCGTGTTCACCCCGTTCATCGCCGCGTAGGCGGCCTCGGTGAGACGCTTCCACTCGGCCCAGGTGTAGTCGTGCGGCTCGTTGAAGATGTCGATGCCGATGATGTTGCTCACGCCGAGGGACTGGCTGAGACCGGCCAGGGTCCGGATGTCCTGCAGCCAGAGGCTCTCGTTGTACGGGTGGGTCGTCGTGACCGTCGAAGGGTTCCCGCTCGACGCGCACGACCACTGCTCACGCTTGAAGTCGTAATCGTCGCGGGTGGCGTCGACCCACGGCGGACGCGCGTCGAGCCGGCCCGCGCGCCAGTCGATGTAGTTGGAGCAGGAGTGGATGTCGAGCATGACCATGATGCCCGCCGCGTTCGCCGCCTTGATCATCGACTCGAGCGACTGCCGCGAGTTGCTCATCGGGTAGGTCGCGTTGTCGATGATCGAGGCGTCGTTCTTGTAGACCGCGCGGACGCCCTGCGGATCGTTGGTGCTCAGGGTCTGGTGGACCAGGGGGAGGCGGATCGTGGTGATGCCCGCTGCCTTGATCTCGTTCATGGTCTGCATGACCGTGCGGCTGTGGTTGCTCGCCCAGAACGTGTTGCCGACGTACTGCTCCATCGGCGCGCCGCGCGGGTTGTTCGCGTCGCTCGCCGGCTCGTAACGGCCCTGCAGGCCGAACCAGGAGCCGCAGCGGACGGGGAAGTGCTGCCCGTCCCTCGTGACCCGCCCGTTGGCGACGCGGAACACGCCGGTGCCGCCGCCGCCGCCGGTCACGGTCAGGGCGATCGTCCCGGTCCGGCTGACGGACGGGCTCCCGCCGGAGCAGGTGACGGTGACGTTCGAGGTCGCCAGGGCGGCGGACGTCGAGGCCGCGAGCGCGACGGAGCCGGTGTTCCCCGTGCCGGGGCTGGTGACCGTCGCGGTGACGCCCGAGGGCACGCCGCTCGTGGAGCAGGTGACCGAGGAGGTGAAGCTCGTCCGGGTGAGCGCGATCGTGCTCGAGCCGCTCGCGCCGCGCGCCACGCTCAGCGTGGTCGGGTTGAGCGCCATCGTGAAGGTGGACGTGCCGCCGCCGACCGTCAGGCTGAGGGTCGCGGTACGGGTGACGGTCGGGCTGCCGCCGGAGCAGGTGACGGTGATGCTCGAGGTCGCCAGCGCGGCGGACGTCGAAACCGCGAGCGTGATGCTGCCGGTGTTCCCCGTGCCCGGCTGGGTGAAGGTCGTGGTGACGCCCGAGGGCACGCCCGATGCGGAGCACGAGACGGACGAAGTGAAGCTCGTCCGGGTGAGCGCGATCGAGCTCGAGCCGCTCGCGCCGCGGTTCACCGTGAGGCTCGTCGGGTTGAGCGCGAGGGTGAAGTTCGACGTGCCGCCGCCGACCGTCAGGCTCAGCGTCGCCGTCCGGGTGATGGTCGGGCTGCCGCCGGAGCAGGTGACGGTGATGCTCGAGGTCGCCAGGGCCGCGGAGGTCGAGGCCGCGAGCGCGAGGCTGCCGCTGTTCCCCGTGCCGGGCTGCGTGAAGGTCGCGGTGACGCCCGAGGGCACGCCCGACGCGGAGCACGTGACCGAGGACGTGAAGTTCGTCCTTGTGAGCGCGATCGAGCTCGAGCCGCTCGCCCCGCGGTTCACCGTGAGGCTCGTCGGGTTGAGCGCGAGCGTGAAGTTCGACGTGCCACCGCCGACCGTCAGGCTGAGCGTCGCGGTCCGACTGATGGACGGGCTGCCACCCGTGCAGGTGACGGTGAGGCTGGAGGTCGCCAGGGCCGCGGAGGTCGAGGCCGCGAGCGCGAGGCTGCCGCTGTTCCCCGTGCCGGGCTGCGCGAAGGTCGCGGTGACGCCCGAGGGCACGCCCGACGCGGAGCACGTGACGGAGGACGTGAAGCTCGTCCGGGTGAGCGAGATCGTGCTCGAGCCGCTCGCGCCACGGTTCACCGTGAGGCTCGTCGGGTTGAGCGCGAGCGTGAAGTTCGGGTTCGTGGTCCCGCCGCCCGGGGGCGTGCCCCACACCGCCGTTCCGTTCACGAACACGACGATGTTCGGGTTGTCGGCGAAGGAGGTGTTCCCGGCGTACGAGTAGTCGTTCGTCTCGTTGTAGTTGGTCCAGTTGGTCTTGGCGACGCGGAGCTGGATCTCACCCGTGCTCTGCCCGGCGGAGAGGCTCCCCGCGCCGGACCCGAATCCGATCTGGAAGTACGTGTCGGCCGTGGCGGCCGCCGGGCTCACGGTGCCGAACGACCCCGTCACGTTTCCGCAGCCGCGCGGGGTGTAGTCACACCACCAGCTCTGCGCCTGCGCGCCGTCGATCGTGTAGTAGTAGCGAACGGTCACGGTATTGAGCGCCACCGTGCTCGAGCCGGTGTTGACGACGTTGATCATGAGCGCGAGCTGGTTGTCGCCGGTCGCGATCCACGTGGGGCGGAACTGAGCCTTGAGCGACTGGGCCGACGCGCTCGAGGCAACCGACAGCGCGATCGCGATGCCCAGCGACCGTGCGAGGCGCTTCACGTTCATTGTGTGCTCCTTGTCGATTCCCGTGGCCGAACTGCCGGCGTGGTCGGACCACGACCCCGTCCACGCCACGGCCGCCGATCACGGGCGGCGGCCGATGCCGGTACGGGCCGGGAGTCTTCCCGGCCGGAAAGGCGGGAGGCGCAGGCCTCCGGAGAGTGATGCAGCAGCGGCACTCTTACATTGCGAGAATTGCGATTGCCAGAGGCCCAAGCGAGCCATTCGGGCAAATGGATTGTTTTGCCCCGCCCAAACGTGACGCCCGGTTGCTGCCGCCACGACCCGCCCCCTCCCGGCACCCGGGGAAAGGGGGATGAGCCGCCTCTCGGTTCCCTGCAGCCCCGCACGGAAGCGTGCGGAATCATGCCTGCCATCCGCGGGAATCGTTTCCTCGAGGCCGATCTCTCTCCGCGATTGCTTTTGCACCGGAAGCACGGGTGGTCTAGAACGGCTCGACCTTCTCCGCGCCGCATCGCACGCCCGCCCCCGTCCCGTGTCACTTCCACCGGAGGCGAAGCGAGGATGCGGGGAGCGGCGAACCCATCCCCGGCCCCGGCCGGGCCACCGAGGAGGACCGATGCTGCGACGGGATCGAAGGGTGCGCGCGTGGTGGATCGCGGGGTTGATCGCCGCGACCGCCTGCGGACCGCAGGAAGGCCACGAGGGCGCGGCCGCCGGCGGAGACCCCGCGGCGGTGATCGGCACCGGGCACTACCAGGTCGAGAACCTGGGCCGCGGCGTGGTGGCGGTGAAGGTGTCGAACGGCGTGTACGTCGGCTGGCGTCTGCTCGGGTTCGAGCACGACCCGGCCAACCCGTCGGCGGTCTCGTTCGACGTGTACCGCGACGGAACCCGGATCGCCTCGGTCACGAACAGCACCAATTATCTCGACACCGCCGGCACCTCCACGTCCTCGTACACCGTGCGCGCCGTCGTGAACGGGGTCGCCCAGGCCCCCTCCGCCGCGGCAGGCGTCTGGGCCCAGAACTACCTCCGCATCCCCATCCAGCCGCCGCCCGGCGGGACGATCGGGTCGCCGTGCAGCGACGCGGGGACGAGCTACACGTACTCCGCCAACGACGGCAGCGTGGGCGACCTCGACGGCGACGGCGAGTACGAGATCGTCCTCAAGTGGGACCCCTCCAACGCCAAGGACAACTCGCAGTCCGGCTGCACCGGGAACGTCTACCTGGACGCGTACCGGCTGAACGGCACGCGGCTGTGGCGCATCGACCTCGGCCGCAACATCCGCGCCGGCGCGCACTACACGCAGTTCGTGGTCTACGACTTCGACGGCGACGGCAAGGCCGAGATGGCGGTCAAGACCGCGCCCGGCACGCGCGACGGCACGGGCGCGTACCTGCGCAACGGCCCGGCCGCGAGCGACAACGACTCGTCCGACTACCGCAATGCGTCCGGCTACGTCCTCACCGGCCCCGAGTACCTGACGGTCTTCGCCGGCTCGAACGGCGCGGAGCTCGCCACCGTGAACTTCGAGGTGGGGCGCGGCACCGTCTCGTCCTGGGGCGACAACTACGGCAACCGCGTGGACCGCTTCCTGGCCTCGGCGGCGTTCGTCAGCGACGCCGGCGGCGGCTCGCAGGGCGCGAGCGGCCGGCCCAGCATCCTCATGGCCCGCGGGTACTACACCCGTGCCACCGTCACCGCCTGGAACTGGCGCAACGGCCAGCTCACCCGCGTCTGGACGGCGGACAGCAACGCCAACACCGCCTACACCGGCCAGGGCGCCCACACCATGGCGGTCGCCGACTCGGACGGCGACGGGGCGCAGGAGATCATGTACGGGGCGTCGGTCATCGACAGCAACGGCACCCGCAAGTGCTCGACCAATCTCGGCCACGGCGACGCGCTGCACGTGGGCGCGTTCGTGCCCGGCCGCGGCGGCGTGCAGGTCTTCATGCCCCACGAGGACACGACCAAGCCGTCCTGGTCCGTGCACGACGGCGCCACCTGCCAGGTGTTCCAGCAGGGCCCGGTGACAGGCACGGACACCGGCCGCGGCGTCGCGGGCGACGTCTTCTCCGGCAGCGCCGGCGGCGAGGTCTGGACCAACAACAGCGCCGGCCTCCACTCCGCCTCGACCGGCGCCAACGTCGGATCGCGCCCCTCCTCCGCCAACTTCCTGGTGTGGTGGGACGCGGACGAGTCGCGCGAGCTCGAGGACGGGACGTCGATCACCAAGTACGGCGGCGGCACCCTGCTCACCGCGAGCGGCTGCGCGTCCAACAACGGCACCAAGTCCACCCCGGTGCTCGTCGCCGACCTCCTCGGCGACTGGCGCGAGGAGGTGATCTGGCGGGAGTCGAACGACTCGGCCCTCCGCATCTACACCACCACCGCCGTCACGAACCGGCGCATCCACACGCTCATGCACGACCCGCAGTACCGGATGCAGGTGTCCTCGCAGCAGACGGCGTACAACCAGCCCTCGCACCCCAGCTTCGCCATCGGCAGCGGGATGGCCGCGCCGCCGCGGCCCGACATCTTCGCGCCCGGCCAGGGACCGACCACGTACACGCTCACCATCGGCGTCGACGGGAGCGGCTCCACCAACCCCGCGCCCGGCAGCTACACCTTCGCCGCCGGCACCACCACCACCGTGACCGCCACCCCCGCGAGCGGCGCGACCTTCACCCGCTGGAGCGGTGCGGCCACCGGGACGAGCAACCCCGTCACGATCACGATGACCGGGAACCTCACGCTGACCGCGGTCTTCTCGACCGGCCCCACGAGCTACACGCTCGGCGTGACGAAGGCGGGAACCGGCGGCGGCACCGTGGCCTCGAGCCCGTCGGGCATCTCCTGCGGCGCGACCTGCAGCGGGAGCTTCACGAGTGGGACGAGCGTGACGTTGACCGCGACGCCCGAGGGCGGATCGACGTTCGGCGGCTGGAGCGGCGCCTGCACCGGCACCGGCACGTGCATCGTCCCGATGACGTCCGCGCGGTCGGTGACCGCGACGTTCGAGGGCCCCACCGGCACCGCCGTCTCGATCAACGCGGGCGGCTCCGCCGCCGGCAGCTTCGTCGCCGATGGGTACTTCTCCGGCGGGAGCACCTACTCGACCACCCGGGCGATCGACACCTCGCTCGTCTCCGGGACGGTGCCGCCGCAGGCGGTGTTCCAGTCCGAGCGGTACGGTGAGTTCACCTACACCATCCCGGGCCGCACGCCGGGGAGCGCGCAGGCGGTCACGCTCTACTTCGCCGAGAGCTACTGGAGCGCCGCCGGGCAGCGCACCTTCAACGTCGCCCTCAACGGCCAGACCGTCCTGAACGCGTTCGACATCTCCGCCGCCGGGGGGGGGGCCGACAGGGCGGTGGCCCGCACCTTCGAGACGACCGCCAACGCGAGCGGCCAGGTGGTCATCGCCTTCACGAGGGCGGGCGGCCCGGACAACCCGAAGATCTGCGGCATCGCCGTCGCGGACGGCGACGATCCCGGATCGACCACGTACTCGCTGACCGTGTCGAAGTCCGGCACCGGGACGGTGAGCGGGTCGGGCATCTCCTGCGGCAGCACGTGCAGCGGGGTCTACGCCAGCGGGACGACGGTCACCCTGACCGCGACTCCGGACGCCGGGATGACGTTCACCGGCTGGAGCGGCGCCGCCACCGGCACGGCCAATCCGGTGACGCTCACCATGAACGGAGACCTCACGCTCACCGCCGCCTTCTCCGGCATCACGAGCTACACGCTCTCGGTCACCAGGGCGGGCGAAGGAAGCGGGACCGTCACCTCCAGCCCCTCCGGCGTCTCGTGCGGCTCCACGTGCAGCGCCAGCTTCGCGGGCAACACCAGCGTCACCCTCACGGCGGCGCCCGCGAGCGGATCGATTTTCACCGGCTGGAGCGGAGCGTGCAGCGGCACGGGCTCCTGCGTCGTCTCCATGACCGCGGCGCGCTCCGTGACCGCCACGTTCGGCACGAGCGGCACCACCCCCTGCGCGAACCCGATCACGTTCACCGGCCAGTCCGGCAACTTCGGCATCACCGGCGCGGTCTGCCTCCGCACGAGCGCGACCGTGAACGGCTGGGGCTGCTCGAACTTCGACGGCCGGACGGTGAGCGTGAACGGCGGCACGCCCACCGCGACCTGCGGCGCGGGACCGTTCCCGCTCGCGAAGAGCGCCGACGGCTTCACGTACTTCGCCATCACGGCGGGGGCCTATCCCTGGGCGAGCCTGTACTCCTGGTGATCCCGGACCGGGGGCGGCCCGCTCACGCGGGCGGGCCGCCCCGTCGATCCGCCGGCCTTCGAGCGCACCTGTCAGGTCTCCGGCGTATGGATGACGCCGATGACGTTCCCGACCCTCACCCTGCTGCCGCCGCAGGACGTGCTCGAGACCCTGCGGGCGCAGCGGGCCCGCGTGGCGTTGACGATGCTCGACCCCTGGTACAACAAGGGCGTCGGGGGAAAGCGCCCGGACTACTTCGAGTTCGTCCACGCGATGCTCGCCGAGGCGGGCCGCTTCTCCGATCACGTGATGCTCTGGGGCTTCCCCGAGATCATCTGGAGGGCGCTGAACCGCGTCCCGGACGGCCTCTCGCTGGTCGCGTGGGTCACCTGGTACTTCAAGAACTGCCCCTCGGTGATCCGCGGGTGGAGGTCCGCGCAGATGGCCTGCCTCCACTTCTCCGTGCCCGGCGCGCGGCTGCACGCCGAGCACTTCCTCGACGACGCCCAGCGGGAGCGCCTGGAGCAGGGAAGGCTCCGGTACGTCCCCGGGCCGCCCTCCGTCATCGAAGCCCCGCTCCACATCGGCTTCGTGGGGCGCGCGGAGCAGACCGGGCACCCCGCCCAGAAGCCGGAGTCGGTGTACGCGCCGCTCGTCGAGATGACGACGGTCCCGGGCGACACCGTGCTCGACCCGATGTGCGGCTCGGGCACGACCGGAGCGGTCTGCCGGAGGCTCGGGCGCCACGCCATCCTGTGCGACGCCAGCGAGGAGTACACGCGGATGGTCGAGAAGCGCCTCCGTCTTCGCCGAGCGAGGCCGCCTCGCGGGAAACGGTTCATCCGCCGGGCGGGGACCTGAGCAAGAGCCGGCGATCGGACGGTTGCGGCCTGAACAGGGCCTGAAGCTCCCGGCGCCCCGGTCATCTCGCCGGGATTCCTCGGGGTCCCTCGGGCGCACCGCCGGCCCGACGCGGCACGTCTGGACCGCGCGCCGGAATCGTGGAATTGTCCGGCGACCCGTAGCCGGTGAAGACCACGCGCTCGAGAGCAAACGGCCATTGCCGGCGGCTGGCGTTTCCGGAGCTCATTGCTGCTCACCCGTGCGGAGACAACTCATGATGTCCTTCTCGAAGCTCATTCGCAGGTTGCTGCTGCTCGTTCTTCCCCTTGCCCTCCTCGCCTCTGCGGGCGAGGCCGCGGCCGTGTCGGCCGGCGGCGTGACCGTGGACGTGATCGCCACCCAGAGCTGGGGCAACGGCTTCAACGGCGCCGTCCGCTTCACCAACAACTCGTTCGGGAGCGCCGTCACCAGCTGGCAGCTGGTGTTCAGGTTCAACGGGTCGATCCAGGTCCAGGGCAACGGCTGGCACGGGACCATCTCGGCCCCCGACGCCTCCGGCAACATCACGGCCCGGAACGCACCCTGGGTGACGAACATCGGCACCGGCCAGACCGTGGACGAGGGGTTCACCGCCAATGGCGCCTTCTCCGGCGTGACCTTCGTCTCGTTGACCGTGAACAACCAGAACATACCGCTCACCGGGGGCGGCGACACGACCCCCCCGACCGTCTCGCTCACCAGCAACGTGACGAGCGTGACGACGGCGCAGACGATCACTCTCTCTGCGACCGCGACTGACAACGTTGGCGTCACCAGCGTCCAGTTCCTCGACGGCGCCACCGGCATCGCCACGGACACGAGCTCGCCCTACGGCACGACGGTCGCGCTCACCTCGGCCAACAACGGCACCAAGTCCTACACGGCGCGGGCGTGCGACGCGGCCGGCAACTGCACCACCTCGGCAGCGGTCGCCGTCACGGTGAACATCCAGACGACCAACCCGAACTTCACGATGTCGCTCAACCCGGCGATCCTCACCGTGAACCGCGGCGCGAGCGGCTCGAGCACGATCTCGCTCACCCGGACGAGCTTCACGTCCTCGGTCACGTGCTCCACGTCGGGCGTGCCCTCGGGCGTCACCGCGAACATCACCCAGCCCGGCACGGGGAACACGGGCAGCGTGTCCTTCTCGGTCTCGACCTCTGCCGCCCTGGCGACCTCCAACATCACGATCAGCTGCTCCGGCGGCAGCCCGACCATCACCCGGACGGCGACGCTGAGCCTGACGGTCGGCGGCGGCACGTCCACCTTCACGATGGCGCTAAACCCGACGAGCCTCACGGTGAACCGCGGCGCGAGCGGTTCGAGCTCGATCGCGCTCACCCGGACGAGCTTCACGTCCTCCGTCACGTGCTCCGCGTCGGGCGTGCCCTCGGGCGTCACCGCGACCTTCACCCAGCCGGGGACGGGGAACAGCGGCAGCATCGCGCTCGCGGCCTCGACGTCCGCCGCCCTGGCGACCTCCGGCATCACGGTCACCTGCACGGGCGGCAGCCCTGTCGTCAACCGGACCGCCACCCTCAGCTTGACGGTCGGCGGCGGCACGTCCACCTTCACGATGACGGTCTCCCCGACCCCGCTGAGCGTGGCGCGCGGTGCGAGCTCGACGAGCACGATCGCGATCACCCGGACGAGCTTCACGTCCTCCATCTCGTGCTCCGCGAGCGGCGTGCCCTCGGGCGTCACCGCGACGTTCACCCAGCCGGGCACGGGGAACAGCGGCGTCATCACCTTCGCGGCCGTGAGCAACGCGGCGCTCACGACCGCCAGCGTCACCGTCACCTGCACCGGCGGTAGCCCGGTCGTCAGCCGGACCGCGACGATCAGCCTGTCCGTGATCACCGTCAGCACCGGCACCCCGAACTACACCGCCTCGAGCGGCCGGTTCTACAAGGATGGCGCCGAGATCCGGCTCTACGGCCTCAACTGGTTCGGCATGGAGACCCCGGACCGCGTCCTCCACGGCCTGTGGACGGGCCGCCAGCTCGACGATTTCCTGGCGGACTTCCGGAGCAAGGGCTTCAACGCCATGCGGCTGCCGCTCTCGCCGCAGACGATCAACCCCGGCTTCCCCATCGACTCCGGCCCGTACAGCGGCAACGACTGCGCCGCGATGTGCAACCAGGACGGCCGGACCGCCCTCGAGTACACGCTGGAGCGGCTGCAGGCGAACGGCATGTACGCGCTGCTCGACTTCCACACCTGCAACCCGGCCCAGCTCGGCTCCGGGCTGCCCGGCAGCCCGATCGGCTGCTCCGGGTACACGCTCAACCACTGGCTCGCCGACCTCCAGACCCTGGCCAGCCTCTCCGAGGCCTATCCCAACGTGATCGGCGTCGACATCGTCAACGAGCCTCACGCCCTCACCTGGACGCAGTTCAGGGACATGGCCTCCCAGGCCGGCCAGGCGATCCTCGCGGTCAACCCCAACACCACCGTCTGGGTGGAGGGTGTGGGCAACAGCTCTCCGACCGGCGTCTCCGGCGGCGCGAACTGGGGCCAGAACCTCTACGAGGCCGGCGCCATCTCGGGCTTCCCCGCCAACAAGCTCGTCTACACGCCCCACTCCTACGGGCCGAGCGTCGCGAACATGAGCTACTTCAGCGACCCGACGTTCCCGAACAACATGCCCGCCATCTGGGACACGCTGTTCGGCCACCTCGTCGGCAAGGGCTACACGATGGTGATCGGCGAGTACGGCGGCCAGTACACCGGGACCGACAAGACCTGGAACGACGCCTTCGTCACCTACCTCATCGGCAAGGGCGCCCGCAGCCAGTTCTGGTGGTGCGTGAACCCGAACTCCGGTGACACCGGCGGCATCCTCCAGGGCGACTGGCTGACCTGGAACCAGGGCAAGCTGACGCTCCTCCAGCGGTTCATGCAGTAGCGATCGCGCAGCAGCCGATCGCTGGACTGCCTTCCGGGGCCGGGCGAACGCGTGTTCGTCCGGCCCTTCCGCTTCTCCGACCCGGACGGCGGCACTCGAAGCTTCCGGGGCGGCCCTGGGTGGGGGAGAATGCGCGCTGGAGCGCGCACGTGAGAACGAGCAAGCCCAGGGTCCCGGTCGTCGTCCACATGCTCGAGAACCAGCCGTTCGGGGTCCAGTTCAAGGAGGACTTCGAGGCGGCGATCGCCGTGTCGGGGCAGAGCGTGGACCTCGAGTTCGTCGACTCGCACGGAAATCCCGCCGAGCAGGTGCAGCATCTCGAGCGGCTCCTCCGGACCAGGCCCGATGCGCTGGTGCTGATGGCGATCGACCCCGAGAGCGTGAAGCCGGTCGTGCGGAAGTACCGAGAAGCGGGGATCCCCGTCATCGTCGTGGACAACGACCTCGGCGAGCCCGGACTCCACCGCTCCCTCCTGCTCCCCGACAACCGCGCGTTCGGCCGAAAGATGGGCGAGTTCTTCCTCGATGCGAGCGGTGGGCGGGCGGAGATCGTCGAGGTCCGGGGCGTCGCGGTGAGCACTCCCGCCGTCGCGCGGTCACAGGGGTTTCGAGAGGTCATCGCCGGACACGCGGGCATGCACATCGTGGAGACGCTCACCGCCGACTGGCTGTACGCGCGCGCCCGCGAGCTCCTGCTTCGCTGGCTGCCCGCTCACCCCGAGGTGGACTGCGTCTTCGCGCACAACGACGAGATGGCGCGCGGTGCCTGGGATGCGGCGGGCGAGCTCGGCTGCCGGGAGAGGCTGCTCATCACCGGCGTGGACGCCATCAAGGGGCAGGGGCTCTCGATGGTCTTGCAGGCCAAGCTCGCGGCGTCGCTCATCAACCCGTCGGCGGGGCGACCCGCGGCGGACCAGCTCCTCGCCTTGCTCGCCGGTGAGCCGATCCTGGAGCGAACGGTGCTGCAGACCTCGCTCATCCGCTCCAACGAGCGGATCCGCGCCTGGCAGGCGCAGCGCGGCGCGACACCGGGCACGCGCTGATCGCCGGTGCGTGCGAGGCGCCCCGCTCAGCGGCGGCGCGGAGCACGGGCCGGCCGGGAAGCCTTCCCTGGCGCCGTTCGGGTGCCGAAGTCGAGGCCGCCGGGCACGCTCAGGATGAAGCCGAAGAACTCGGCCAGCATCCGGCGGCGGTAGGCGTACTGCTCGTCGGTCCAGCCGAGCAGCTCCTGGTCGAAGAGCGTCTGGGCCATGAGGGCCAGCGTCTCGCCGAGGAGCCCGGCCCCGCCCGAGGGGGCGCCCTGGGAGCGCTGCCCGCGCCGGATGACCTCCGCGTACAGCGGCGCGAGGGCTCGCACCGTGGCGGCGAGGAGCTTGGCGTGCGCGTCCGCGCCGGGGATGGCGCCGAGCTCTCGGGCGCGCTCGGCGCCCTCGTCGAGGTGACAGCGCACCATCGCCTGCAGCGCCTCCCAGGGGGCGAGGCCCGGCTGGGCGGAGATGCGGTGGAGCCGCGCCACCACCTCGGAGACGTGCGC
>JAEZXM010000202.1 GCA_023419875.1 Pseudomonadota bacterium
GACCAGTAGCAGCCCTCGAGCTCACGATCGATCATGTAGTCCACGAACGCGTTCTGCCACTTCGCGTCGATGGTCTTGTCGGTGAGGTACGAGAAGCGGTTCCGGTCGCGGGTGCTGGCCTGGCCGACCGGCCAGTCCATGTTGCCGCCGAACTCGCCCACCACGATCGCGTACCCGAGGTCCTTCAGGTACCCGAAGTGCTCCTCCCAGCCGCTGCGGAGCAGCGTCGAGTTGATCACCATCTGGCACTGCGCTTCGCCGGCGGCGTCACCCTCGAGCCCGGCGCACGCAGGCTGCGCAGGATCCATGAACATCTTCTGAACGAACACCGACGGACCGTAGGTGTGCGGCGACCAGACGAGACGTTCCACCGGGACGTTCGGGAGGTCGGCGCCGGCCGGGTAGAGGTTCTCGCCCCAGTTCGGGTTGGTGGCGAGGTCACCGTGCTCCTGCACGCTGATGGTGTCAGGCGTGCCGTCCTGGGTGTTGGCGTTGATACCGATGCCCTGGACGAAGAGGAGGAGGTTCGGGTTCACGCCGTTGATCGCGTTGTAGGCGGACTCGGTCAGCCGCTTCCACTCGGACCACGTGTAGTCGTGCGGCTCGTTGAAGATGTCGATGCCGATGATGTTGCTCACGCCGAGCGACTGGGAGAGGCCGGCCAGGGTCCGGAGATCCTGGAGCCAGATCGTCTCGTTGTACGGCTGGGTGTTGGTGACCGTCGACGGGTTGAGGTTCGACGCGCAGGACCACTCCTCACGCTTGAAGTCGTAGTCGTCGCGGGTGGCGTCGACCCACGGCGGACGCGCGTCGAGCCGGCCGGCGCGCCAGTCGATGTAGTTCGAGCAGGAGTGGATGTCGAGCATCACGGCGATGCCGACCGCGTTGGCCGCCTTGATCATCGACTCCATCGACTCCCGCGCGTTCCTCATCGGGTAGGTCGCGTCGTTGATGATCGAGGAGTGGTTCTTGTAGAGGCTGCCGTCGCCCTGCCGATCGCCCGTGGCGGCGAGCGTCTGGTGGACGACGGGCAGGCGGATCACGGTGATCCCCTGCGCCTTGATCTCGTTCATCGTCTGGATGACGGTGCGGCTGTGGTTGCTCGCCCAGAACGTGTTGCCGACGTACTGCTCCATCGGCGCGCCACGCGGGTTCGCGGAGTCATACGCGGGCTCGTACCGGCCCTGGAGGCCGAACCAGGAGCCGCAGCGGACCGGGAAGTGCTGCCCGTCCTTCGTGACCCGACCGTTGGCGACGCGGAAGACGCCGGTGCCGCCGCCGCCGCCCGTCACGGTGAGCGCGATCGTCGCGGTGCGGGTGATGGAATTGCCGGAGCAGGTGACGGTGACGTTCGAGGTCGCCAGGGCGGCGGAGGTCGAGGCCGCGAGCGCGACGCTGCCGGTGTTCCCCGTGCCGGGGCTGGTGACCGTCGCGGTGACGCCCGAGGGCACGCCGCTCGTGGAGCAGGTGACCGAGGACGTGAAGCTCGTCCGGGTGAGCGCGATCGCGCTCGAGCCGCTCGCGCCGCGCGCCACGCTCAGCGTGGTCGGGTTGAGCGTCATCGTGAAGGTGGACGTGCCGCCGCCGACCGTCAGGCTGAGGCTCGCCGTCCGGGTGATGACCGGGCTGCCGCCGGAGCAGGTGACGGTGATGCTGGAGGTCGCCAGGGCGGCGGAGGTCGAGGCCGCGAGGGCCACGCTGCCACTGTTCCCGGTGCCCGGGCTGCTGACGGTCGCGGTGACGCCCGAGGGCACGCCGCTCGTGGAGCAGGTGATGGAGCCCGTGAGGTTCGTCCGGGTGATGGCGATCGCGCTCGACCCGCTCGCGCCGCGGTTCACCGTGAGGCTCGTCGGGTTGAGCGTCATCGTGAAGTTCGAGGTGCCGCCGCCGACCGTCAGGCTGAGCGTCGCCGTCCGGGTGATGGAGTTGCCGGAGCAGGTGACGGTGATGCTCGAGGTCGCCAGGGCCGCGGAGGTCGAGGCCGCGAGGGCGATGCTGCCGCTGTTCCCCGTGCCGGGCTGCGTGAAGGTCGCGGTGACGCCCGAGGGCACGCCCGAAGCGGAGCACGTGACCGAGGACGTGAAGTTCGTCCGGGTGAGCGAGATCGTGCTCGACCCGCTCGCGCCACGGTTCACCGTGAGGCTCGTCGGGTTGAGCGCCATCGTGAAGGTCTGGGTGGTCCCGATGTTGACGGTGACGGTCACTGCCGCGGAGGTGGCGCAGTTGCCGGCGGCGTCGCACGCGCGGGCCGTGTAGGACTTCGTGCCGATGTTGGCCGAGGTCAGCGCGACCGTCGTCTGGTACGGCGCGCTCGTGTCGGTCACGAGAGCGTTGGAGCCGTCGAAGAACTGGACGCTGGAGACGCCGACGTTGTCGCTGGCGGTGGCGCTGAGGGTGATCGTCTGCGCCGTCGTCACGGTCGTCACGTTGCTGGCGAGCGAGACGGTCGGGGGGGTGGTGTCGCCGCCGCCGGACAGCGGGATGTTCTGGCCGTTGACGGTCAGCGAGACGAAGGTCACGCCGGAGAAGGAGCCGCTCGCGGTGAACCCCTCGTCGAAGGTCTGGCCGGTGCCGATGTTGGTCACCCAGGACGCGTTGCGGGCCGTGATGTTGCCGGAGCCGTCGGGGGAAGAGATGGTCCCGTGCCAGCCGTTGCCCTGGACCTGGACGGACCCGTTGAACTTGAAGACCGCCTGCCAGCTGGTGACGGTCGCCCCGAACGAGTTGTTGGTGAAGCGGACGGCGCCGTTGAACCCGTTGCCCCAGCTCTGGGTGGCGATCACGTCCACGGTCACGCCGCCGGCCGACACGGCCGCAGCGTCGCCCGCGCCCGCGAGGACAGCCAGCGGGACGGCGAGGAGGAGGAACCTGCGAGTGAGCTTCTTCAGTAGCGTCATGGAGCAGTCTCCGACACGGGTGAACGGCAATGACTGCACTTCATCGCGCTGCGCGTGGTGGCCTTCTCACGGTGCTGGGCCACCCGTTACGACATCTGCTCCCCGAACCCTCGACGGCTCGTGCTCGGGGAGTTTCGACGAATCCTGGGCGCGTGGTTCGCCCCCTTTCCGGGCAACCCGGTCCGAACGCCTCCGGTATGGGTGGCGAGAGCCACCGCCCGGGCAGGGGCGAGGTTCGGAACACGGGCCATGACGTTCTCCTCGCCGAGGTCTCGAGAGACCGCAGCAGGGGCGTTCCATTTGGGAGCAGGTGGCACCCTACACCACGCCTCACACATTGGTAAAGCCCTGCTCGTGACTCCGAGGCCGGGTGAATTGCTCATCCGCGCATTTGCTGCCCGTTTCCCTCCTCTGCCGGGACGTACGCGACCCCTGCGCCCGACCGCTCCGAATCCGGGGAGCAGCTTTC
>JAEZXM010000209.1 GCA_023419875.1 Pseudomonadota bacterium
CGCGCCGTACGGGCAGGCCGACATGCAGCAGCGGCAGCCGATGCACCAGTCGTAGTCCACCACGACGATTCCGTCCGCCTCGGTCCAGGTCGCCTGGGTCGGGCAGGCCTTCACGCACGGAGGGTTCCGGCACTGCTGGCACTGCACCGGGAAGTAGAACTTGCCCGGCCGCGGGACCGCGTCGGCCTCGTAGTAGAGGTCGGCGTGGGCGAGATCCACCCCGTGCTCCTTCTCCAGCTCCAGCACCTGGATCCAGTGGATCTGCGGGCGGGCGCGGCTCTGGTTGTTCTCCTTCACGCAGGCGTACACGCACCGCCGGCACCCGACGCAGCGCGAGAGGTCGAGCCCGTAGCCGAGCTCGACGCCCGGGCGCGGGCCGTCGGCGCGGACCTTCGTCTCCTTCCCGAACCGCTCCCGGTTGCGCTCCTCCACCCGGGCGAGCACGCGCGCGAGCTCCTCGGGCGAGAGCTCGTGGAAGTGCGCGCGAAAGAGCTCCTCCAGCGATCCGCACCCCTGGAGCGCCGCCAGCGTCGCGCCCGCCGCGGCGGTGCGCAGGAAGCTCCTCCGGGTTCCCTGGCGCGTCTTCCTCATCGCCGCTGCTCCTCCGGCCGCAGAGGCCGGGGCTCGGGGCGGAGCAGCGTCCGGGTCGGCGCCACCGTCCGCCGCCCGTCCACCGTCACCTCCGTCACCCCGCGGAATCCAGGCGCGTGCGCGTCGTGGCAGTTGACGCACAGGAAGTAGGTCTTCTCGCCGTCCCACCGCCCCACCCGCTTCCCGTGGATCCCCGCGCGCCAGTCGCGCAGCTTGTCGCCGTGGCACTGCCCGCAGAGCCGGTAGGACTCGGTGAAGGCCACCGGCGCGCCGCCGGTGAGGTGGAGCTGGTCGCGGTTCGCGAGGTCGTGGCAGTCGAGGCACCAGCGGTCCGGGCCGTGCGCCAGGATCGACTGCTGCTCGTCGTGGAAGTCGAGCTGCCGCCGCGCGGCGTTGGGCGGCAGGTCCACGTGGCACGACGAACAGGGGAAGTTACCTTCGGTGAAGGGCGGCGGCTGGGCCTGCACGAGCGCGGGGGCGTCCGCGGCGGGTGGGGCCGGCGCCTTCGGCTCCGCCGCGAGCGCCGCCCATGAAAGGCAGGCGGCGGCGGCGATGCCGGCCACGTTCCTCGTGCGTCCTCGATGCATGCTCCCTCCGAGGCGAGGCCGGGAACGTACCGTCCCCTTGACGCACGTCAGTTGATCGCCGTCACTTGCGGCCCTGAAGGGGAGTGTCGCAAGAGATACACGGCCTTCGGGTGTGCGTTCGCGCACCGTCACGCCGTTCTCCCGCGGAAACACGGGTCTTCCTACGGGCACGTCGCTTGCTTGACCGTGGAGAATGGCCTCGAGCCGCTCGCCGAGCCCAGACGCGTTCCCCTCCGACGCGCTCGTCAGGCGCGAAGGGCTTCGACTCCTCGGCGCTTTCGTCGTGCTCCTCGTGGCCGCACTCGTGATCGCGGGCGGCCTTCTCTGGCGCGAGCACGCGCGCGCCCGGACGAACGCTCCGACGACCCCGGTCACCGCCGTCCGCTGACGCGCCTCGCTAGCCTCGCACCTTCGAGCGTCCGGCGAGCCAGCGCGAGACGTCCGGGAGCGATCGCTCCCGGAGCGCGACGTCCTGGCGAAGCCGCTCCAGCGTCTGGGCGATCGCCTGGCGCGCCTCCTCGAGCGGATGGGCGGCGAGGAACGCCTCCACGGCCGCGAGCTGGCGGTGTTCCACCATCGCCCCCATCGCCTCCACCACCCGCCGCATCAGCATCGGCGCGCCGCGGATGCGGCCGTAGAAGTGGTCCCAGTCGCGTTCGAGCCGGGCCCAGGCCGCATCGCCGACGGAGCGGTTTCCGAGCAGGGCGCCGAGGTAGAACGCGGAGTCCTGGAGCGGAACCGCGTCACCGGCGAACAGGTGGTCGATCCCCAGAAGCCCCAGCGCCGGATCCTCGAAGCTCGCCACGGCCATGAGGTAGCGGCGCCGGAAGGCGGGGTCCGTCTCCGCATGGAAGAGTGCGCGAAAGCGGTCCTGCCGCGCGCGATCGCCGCCGCGGGCGGCGGCGGTGACGGCGCCTTCGTGCAGGTTCGGCTCGAGCGCCGCCCGGTCGCCGGCGAGCCAGCGATCGAGCCGCGCCACGGCCTCGGCGATCACCGAGGGATCGCGTGCCACGAGGGCCATCGCCCGGAACGCGGCCGTCCGGCGCAGGCGGACTGCGTCCGCCTCGCCCGGGGCCGCGTCCCAGCCGGTGGCCGCGAGCTGGGGGCCGAACAGCCCGGCGACGAACCGCCGCAGCACCGGCCGATCGGCGTCGGAGACGAGCCGGTGCTCGACCACCGCGAGCCGCGCCACGAGCTCGTCGAGGACGGCGTGGTCGACCTCTCCGCCGAACCCGGCGCAGAGGTCGAGGAAGGCCCCGATGTCGCGCGCGCCGGCGCGGACCAGCGCCCACTCGTCGGAGAGGAGCTGGATCCGCTCGGCGGGCGCGAGGGCGCCGAGGTTCCGGCGCAGCGCCGCGAGCCCCTCGGCGTCGTACGCGACCCGGTAGAATCCGGTCGCGCCGCCGTTCGCGCAGACGAACTCCGCGTCGCGATCGAGCGTCACCTCGGCGGCGGGCCCGCGGAAGAGGACCCGCTGCTCCGTGACGCTCCCGCCGCCCCCGAGCCGGAGGACCATCGGCACCGGCCACCCTGCGGCCCGCTCGTCGATCCCCGCGCCCGCTCCCGGATCGGAGAAGAACCGTCGCTGCTCCAGCCGCAGCGTCCGCCCGGCGCGCCGGACGGTGACGAGCGGAAATCCGGGCATGCGGATCCAGACGTTGGCGAGCTCCACCACGGGCTCGCGCGACGCCTCGGCGAGCGCGCTCCAGAGGTCGTCGGCGACGGTGTTCCCCTTCGCGTGCCTGCGCATGTAGAGCCGGATGCCGTCCCGGAAACGCTCCTCCCCGAGGAAGCCCTCGATCATCCGGAGCACCGCTCCGCCCTTCTCGTAGGTGATGAGGTCGAAGGCCTCGCCGGCCTCGGCGACGCTCGTCACCTCGGCGCGGATCGGGTGCGTGGAGTGGAGCGCGTCGAGCTGGAGCGCGCCGGCCTTGCCCTGATCGAACTCGAGCCAGACCCGCCAGGCGGGGTTCCAGGCGTCCACGATCTTGAACGCCATCCAGGTGGCGAAGGCCTCGTTGAGCCAGAGGTCGTCCCACCAGGCCATGGTCACCCAGTTGCCGAACCACTGGTGGGCGAGCTCATGGGTCACCACCTCGGCGACGCGCTTCTTCTGGGCGAGTGACGCGGTGGTCGGATCGAGCAGCAGCGCGACCTCACGGAACGTCACCAGCCCTGCGTTCTCCATCGCGCCCGCCTCGAACTCCGGGAGGCCCACCTGGTCGAGCTTGCCGAAGGCGTAGGGCACGCCGAAGTAGTCCTCGAGCCGCGGCAGCACCTCGACCGCCACCGTCTGCCCGAAGCCGGTGAGGGGGAGCTTCTCGGGCGCCGCCGCCCATGTGCGGACCGGCACACCGCGCGAGACCACCGGCGGATGGGCGTCGAGGCGGCCCGCGGCGAGCGCGACGAGGTACGTGGGGAGCGGCGGCGTCTCGGCGAACGTCACGCGCCGCTTGCCGTCGCGAGCCTCCTCCGAGACGGGGCTCCCGTTCGAGAGGACCACCACGCCCTCTGGGACCTCGACGGTCAGCCGCCACGGCGCCTTGAACGCCGGCTCGTCGAAGCACGGGAAGACCCGGCGTGCGTCCGCGGCCTCGAACTGCGTGGCGACGAGCCCCGGGCCGGCGCGGTAGAGCCCGCGCAGCCCGGGGGACACCACTCCGCGAAACTGCACGTCGAGCGATGCCTCGCCCGCCGGGACCGGTGCCGCGAAGCGGAGCACCAGCGTCTCACTCGCGGAAGCGAGCCGCCGCTCCTCCGGCGGAAAGGTCCGGCCGCCGACCGTGAGCGCAACGTCCTCGATCTCCAGCTCGGCGACGTGCAGCACGAGCTCCTCGGCGGAGCGCTGGAGCGAGAGGGCGATCCGGATCCGCCCGGCGAAGCTCGGCTCGTCCGGATCGACGGAGAGCTCCGCGGCGTACGATGTCGGGCGGACGTGCGGGGGCAGCCGGTAGGTCCTGTCTTCCGTGGGGTGCGTCATCGCGTTGAGCTCTCCTGTCTCCCCTCTTTAGCCGGGGCACGTCCGCGACGGTTTCTCTCGCCGGCGCTCGTGCGGGGCCCAGACGAGAAACCGCTTACGGCCCGATCGGGCAGACACCCTAATCGATCGGTGTGCGACGCGGTGCGCGCATAGCCGCAGCGCGTTATCTTGACTTGCGAATCGGCAGGGTTGTCGCACCTCCGCGCGCCACCTGCCCACCGGCCGGGAGAGGCCCATGAGCGAGAGCACGAGGACGAACGAGGAGTACCAGCGGTCGCGGGACGTCGCCGAGGCATCGCGCGAGACCGAGTGGCAGGGTGCCGGCTTCCTCCGCGACATGTTCCTGGGGAGGCTCCGGCTGAACCTCATCCGCGACTATCCGCTCGGCGAGGCCGAGCGCCCGGAGTTCCGGCGCTGGTACGCAGAGTTCGAGACCTTCCTCGCCGAGAAGGTCGACTCGAACCTGATCGACGAGACGGGCGAGTATCCGCCCGAGGTGCTGGACGGGCTGCGCAAGCTGGGCGCCTTCGGGATGAAGGTGCCGCCCGAGTACGGGGGGCTGGGCTTCAACCAGGTCGAGTACGGGAAGGTGATGACCCTGCTCGGCAGCGTGGACGCGAACCTGACCGCGCTGCTCTCTGCGCACCAGTCGATCGGCGTTCCGCAGCCGCTCAAGCTCTTCGGCTCCGAGGCGCTCAAGAAGAAGTACCTGCCCCGCATCGCGCGCGGTGCGATCAGCGCCTTCGCGCTCACCGAGCCCAACGTGGGGTCCGACCCGGCCCGCCTCTCCACCACCGCCGAGCTGTCGCCGGACGGGACGCACTACGTCCTCGAGGGCGAGAAGCTCTGGTGCACGAACGGCACCCTCGCCGAGCTGCTCGTCGTCATGGCGAAGAACCCGAAGACCGAGGCGATCAGCGCCTTCGTGGTCGAGACCTCCTGGCCGGGCGTGGAGGTGACCCACCGCTGCCGCTTCATGGGGCTCAAGGCGCTCGCCAACGCCGTCTTCCGGTTCCACGGCGTGAAGGTCCCGATCGAGAACCTCATCGGGAAGGAGGGGCGCGGGCTCAAGATCGCGCTCACCACGCTCAACACCGGCCGGCTCTCCCTGCCGGCGGCGGTCTCCGGCGGCGCCAAGACCGGGCTCGAGCTCTCGCGCAAGTGGGCCAGCGCCCGCGCCCAGTGGGGCCAGGAGATCGGCAAGCACGAGGCCATCGCGCACAAGCTCGCGGAC
>JAEZXM010000029.1 GCA_023419875.1 Pseudomonadota bacterium
GCCTCGATCCGCGCGAGCAGCTCCGCGTCGCCGGTCCGCCCTCGTTCGCGCCAGGCGCGCGCCAGGCCGGTGCGGGCGGCGAGCCAGAGCCCGACGAGCGCGCCGGCGCGGAAGTAGCGATCGAGCGGAGGGGCCGGGAGCACGGCGCGGAGCTCCGCCTCGCACCCGGCGCTCGCCGCCGCGAGCGCGAGCGAGACGAGGAGCGGGGTCCGCTCCTTGCCGTGCGTCTCCTCCATCTCCGCGAGCGCCTGGCGCAGGAGCTCGATCCAGAGCGCCACCAGCGACCGCCCGCGGCCGCCCTTGCCCATCCAGGCGGAGACGACGCCTCCGGTGAGCGTGGGATGGAGCGCCGGCCCGAGGAGCACCGCGGTGCGGAGGTCCGGTCCTCCCGCGCTGGCCGCGGGGGTGGGCGGGACGTGCGGAAGCGTCGCGTAGTCGTCGCGGAGGATGAGACGGTCGAGGTCGTCGCCGGCGACGAAGCTGCGATGGTGCGAGACGAGGAGGAGGCACAGCTCGCTGGCCGCGTTGCGCAGGATCGCGGCGGCGTCGGCCGAGACCTCGATCGGGACGGCGGAGTCGGCGAGAGAGCTTCCCAGCGAAAACCGGAGCCGCGACGGGTCGATCCGAAGGAACCCGGCCGGATCCGCGCGGGCGGCGGCGAATACCTCGAGGCGGCGGGCTGCGACCGGGGTGGGCACCTGGGGTGGACGCTAGCGAAGCGGGGGGCGCCGGACAAGCGGAGCCTGCCCCCACCCGGGCCGCGCTTGCGCCGCGCGGGTGGAGCGGGTAAACAAACGAATCCCAGCCATGAGAAGGACGTTCCTCAGATCCAAGATTCACCGCGCCACCGTGACGCACGCGGACCTCGAGTACGAGGGCTCGGTCAGCATCGACGAGGACCTGCTCGACGCGGCCGGAATCTGGGAGCACGAGGCCGTCCACGTCTGGAACATCACCCGCGGGACCCGGCTGCAGACGTACGCCATCCGCGGGCAACGGGGGTCGGGCGTCGTCTGCATCAACGGCGCCGCGGCCCATCTCAACAAGCCCGGTGACCTGGTGATCCTCGCCTCGTTCGCCGAGCTCGAGGAGTCCGAGGCGCGGACGTTCAAGCCCTCGGTCGTCCTCGTGGACAGCCAGAACCGAATCGTGGCCAGGAACGCCCTCGAGGTGGCCGGGCCGGCAAGGCGGGTCACGGCATGACGGTGTTTCTTTGGCGCTGCTGAGCTGAAGTTCCTCCCCGATCTCGAGGCGTTCGTCTCGCTCTGCCGTCCGGGGCGCGCGGTCCCCGTGCGCGCCGAGGTGGACGCGGACACCGAGACCCCCGTCTCCGCGTTCCTCAAGCTCTCGCGCGGCGCCGAGCAGGCCTTCCTGCTCGAGTCGGTCGAGGGCGGGGAGCGGAGCGCGCGGTTCTCGTTCCTGGGGGCCGGCCCGCGGGCCGCGCTGCGCTGGAAGATCGGCGATCCCGGCGATCCCGTCGCCGCCATCCGGGCGGCGCTCTCGTCGCACCGCGCAGTGCGCGTGCCCGGGGCGCCGCGCTTCTCGGGCGGGCTCGTGGGCCACGTCTCCTACGACGTCGTCCGCCGGTTCGAGCCGCACGTCCCGATCGCCAACCCCGACGAGCTCGGGTTCCCGGACGTCCTCCTCATGGACTTCGACGAGGTGGTGGCGTTCGACAACCTGCGCCACTCGCTGCACGTCATCCAGGAGGTCCGCTGCGATCCCGGGGACGACCCCCGGGCGCTCTACCGTGCGGCCTGTTCTCGAATCGTGAAGCGGCTTCGGGCGCTCGCCCGGCCGCTCGAGGACGCGCGCCCGCGGCGGACCGCGCGGCCCGCCCAGCTCGCCCCCCGGGTCTCGCGCAAGGCCTTCGAGGCGGCGGTCCGGCGGGCGAAGGAGTACGTCACCGCGGGTGACTGCCAGCAGATCGTCCTCTCCCAGCGCTTCGACGCCGAGTGCACGCTGCCGCCGTTCGAGATCTACCGGGCGCTCCGGCGGGTGAACCCCTCGCCGTACCTGTTCTTCGTGAAGGACGGCGAGCGGGCGCTCGTCGGCTCGTCGCCCGAGACGCTGGTCAAGCTCGAGGACGGCGAGGTCACCCTGCGTCCCATCGCCGGCACCCGCCGGCGCGGCGCGGACGCCGCCGAGGACGCGCGGCTCGAGGCCGAGCTCCGGGCCGATCCGAAGGAGAACGCGGAGCACATGATGCTCGTGGACCTCGGCCGGAACGACGTGGGGCGCGTCTCCACGGTCGGCTCGGTCCGGGTCACGGCGCTCCGCTCGGTGGAGCGGTACTCGCACGTCATGCACCTCGTCTCCGAGGTGCGCGGGCGCCTCGCCTCAGGGCTCGGCGCCCTGGACGTGCTCCGGGCCGGCTTCCCCGCGGGCACGGTGTCCGGCTCGCCCAAGGTCCGGGCGATGCAGATCATCGACGAGCTCGAGCCGGCGCGCCGCGGGCCCTACGCCGGCGCGGTGGGATACTTCGATCGCGGCGGCGACATGGAGATGTGCATCGCCATCCGCACCCTCATGGCGAACGGGAAGAGGGTCTCGGTGCAGGCGGGCGCAGGCATCGTCTACGACTCCGTCCCGTCGGCGGAGTACCAGGAGACCGTGAACAAGGCGCGCGCGGTCTTCACCGCGGTCGCGCAGGCGCAGGGACGGGCGCTCCACGCCGCCGCCGCGCCGCCCGCGGCCGCGTCCGGACGGCGCGCGCGGCGCAAGCG
>JAEZXM010000325.1 GCA_023419875.1 Pseudomonadota bacterium
GTCCGGCGCCGGCCCGCCCGGCCTGGGGACCTGGCCGGTGCGGGTCACGCTCTCGCCCCCGCGGCAGGTGGAGCCCCCGCCGCCGGAGGAGCTGGTGCGGACCGCGACGGTTCGCGCCGGCCCCGACGCAAAGGGGCAGCCGGTGCCGCTCGGGCTGCTCGGTCGCGCGGAGGTCGAGGTTGCGCCCGCCATGTTGCACGCGGAGCGGGGAGAGCTCTCGGGCTACGTGTACGTGGACCTCGCGGAGGGCACCGATCTCGGCGGCTACGTGGACCGCGCCCGGGGCGCAGTCGAGCACGCCTTGCAGGAGGGAGACGCACGCCTCCTGCCGGGCGAACGGCTGGAATGGACCGGGCAGTACGAGATGCTCGTCTCGGGCCAGCGAAGGCTCTGGGTGATCGTGCCCATCGTGGCGCTCATCATGCTGGGGCTGCTCTTCCTCCAGTTCCGGAACATGACGGAGGCGCTCATCGTGCTCGTCTCGGTCCCGTTCGCGCTGGTGGGGAGCTTCTGGACCCTCTATCTCCTCGACTACAAGATGTCGGCGCCGGTCTGGGTCGGGCTGCTGTCGGTGGTCGGCCTGGCGATGCAGACCGGGGTGGTGATGGTCGTCTACATCGACGACGCGTTCCACCGCCGGCTGCGCGAGGGCAAGCTGCGCAGCCGCGAGGACATCATCGCCGCCCATGCCGAGGGGACGGTCCGCCGGCTCCGGCCGAAGCTCATGACCATCACCACGATGGCGGCCGGACTGCTGCCGCTCCTGTGGGCCCAGGGCGCGGGTTCGGAGATCATGAAGCGCGTCGCCGCGCCGATGGTCGGCGGCCTCGTCACGAGCGCGTTCCTCACGCTCGAGGTGATCCCGGTCCTCTACACGATCTGGCGCACCCGCCAGCTCCGCGCCGCGGAGCGCAAGGGTGTCGCGATCGGAGACATCGTCGGTGCGGCTCCAGGGTGGGCCGGAGCCGAGGCCGAACCGGAGCCGTCCCCCGCGGCCGCGCGCTCCGCGATCACCGGCTCCGGCTCCTGAGGGGCGGCGACGTAGGTCAGGGCCAGGGCGGAAGCCCCGCGCGGTCGGACGCGGCGCTTCCGCTCGCCCGCTGGATCTTCAACGGGATCCGGGTTCGGCTCGTTCGGGCCGGTCGTCATGGCAACACTCTGGGTGGCCGAGCCTCAGGGAGAGCATGTCGGCCATCCCGGGTGTCGCGTCGTACGAGCTCAGGAACCTGACGACCTGGGGTCCCGGTGGTTCCTCGAAGTCCGTCGTGGCGGTCATCTGGTACAGCGGGTCATCGGAGGACACGTGGAGGGCCGCGCAGCAGACAGCATCTGACCCAGCTGCAATCCTGGCCTTCGGCTTTCTGCCTGGGACGCAGTCGGTGATTGCTGCCGAATTCAAGATGGGCCGTGCTCGGCGCCGATGCGGTGGCTACCCGGCCGCACGAGGCATCTCGTCCCAGGTTCTTCCGTCGAGCCTTCTTCCGTTCTTCTTCTTCTGGAAGCCACCCCACTGCTTGAAGAAGAACGGCACCCGGCTCGCCCGCCAACGATCCCGGATGTCCCTCACCCACTCTCGCCAGGCATGTCCTCGAGCCAGCACGGCCCAGAGGTGGCGGCAAGTAGGCGTGAAGTTCTAGAACTGGCAGCGCTTCCCGAGTTCTCGCCAGCGCGAGTTGACGTTATCGGCCCTGACCGACAACCGCTGCGCTCGTGCCTCGCTCGTGTAGCACCAGCTGGAGCCAGCGCAGGTGCCGCCCCCAGTGCGTCTTGAACCCGAACCGGAAGCGCCAGAGCGCATCCTCGATGTTGGTCTTCGAGCGTTCCACGACCTCTTCAAGTTCGAGGACGATGTCCGTGAGATCGTCCAGAACATCTGCGCCCGACACCGTCGGTTCGACGGTGGGAGACAGCAGGTCGTCGATGGCTTGATACCAGCCGAGACCAGGGAACACGCTGGCACAGCGCGCCCGCGTCGCCGCGTAGTCTCCTCGGAGCGTCGGGTATCGAGGGATCGACGGGCGCGGGCGGGCGGCCTCGAGATCACCACGGCTGCGACCATTCCCCGGCGACCGCTGCGGCCGGCGGTCCGCCGAGGGCAATGCCGATGCAGATGCCGACGCGCGCCATCGCTTGCTTGGCGTTCATGTCGGCCGCGGCTCAGAACGCGTGCACGAACAGCCCGCTCCGCAGCTTCGGCTCGAACCACGTGCTCTTCGGCGGCATGAGCTTGCCGGCGTCCGAGACCGACATGAGCTGCTCGAGGCCCGTGGGGAAGAGGTGGATCGCGAGCGACCAGCCCTCGTCCTTCACCCTCCGCTCGAGCTCGGCCGCCCCGCGGATGCCGCCGACGAAGTCCACGTCGGTCGAGGTCCGCGGGTCCTGGATGCCGAAGATGGGCGCGAGGAGCTGGTCCTGACAGATCGAGCAGTCGAGCGCGGCCACGGGATCCTTCGCGTCGAAGCTCCCGGGCCGGACCCGGGCGCGCCACCAACGGCCGCCCACGAACAGGCCGAACACGAGCGGCGCGTCCGGGCGGGCCGCAGGGGCGGGCTCGACGTCCATCACCGCGCGGATGGCGTCGAGGAGCGCCTCGGGCGAGCGGCGGCGCGGATCGCGGACGAGCCGGTTGTAGGCGAGGATCTGCATCTGGTCGTGGGGGAAGACCACGGCCATGAACGCGCCGTGCTCGCCCGGCCGGCCGCGACGGGCGGCGTGGACGCGGGACGCGGCGGCCGAGCGGTGGTGGCCGTCGGCGACGTAGAGCGCGGGCACCTCGCCGAAGAGCGCGACGAGGCGTTCGCCGGCGGCCGGCGGCACGATCCAGAGCCGGTGCGAGACGCCGTCCTGCGTGACGAGATCGTACTCGGGCGCGCCGCGGCGGACCTCCGCCACGGAGGCGTCGATCTCCGGGCACGCGCGGTAGGTGAGGAACACCGGCTCGTCGTGGGCGCCGAGCGTATCGATGTGCCGGACGCGGTCGTCCTCCTTGTCCGCGCGGGTGTTCTCGTGCTTCTTTACGAGGCCGCGGTCGTACTCGTCGACGCTCGCGCAGGCGACGACGCCGGCCTGCTCGTGATCTCCCATCCGCTGCGCGTACACGTAAAGGCGAGGCTCGGGGTCCTGCCGGAGCACGCCGCGCTCGCGGAAGGCGGCGAGGTTCGCGGCGCCCTGCGCGTAGACCTCCGGCGCGTGCTCGTCCGTCCCCTCCGGCAGGTCGATCTCCGGCCGCGAGACGTGGAGGAAGCTCTCCGGGTTCCCGGCGGCGAGGGCGCGGGCTTCGCGCGTGGAGACGACGTCGTACGGCGGCGCCGCGACCCGCGGGGCGAGTGCGGCCGGGGGCCGAAGTGCGCGGAACGGAACGAGGGTTGCCATCGGTCTCTCCTGAGGTTGCGTTACTTAGCAGAAGGTGTTGCGGGCGCTGCGCGCAAGATCTGCGGTCCGGAGACGCGGTCTCTTTCACCGGGCCGGCGCAGCGTTTGCCGACGGCGGCAGACAGGCCCCCGGAGTGTTGACAGGTCGGGCCTAGGGGTGGGATGGCATTGGGGCGCGAGCGGATTTCTCGCGTGGATTCCGGCAGCCGACCCGTTTTCCAGAAGGGCGTTCCGCGATGCGCGTTCACCACCTGGCGATGATGGCGATCCTTACCGCGGTGTTCGGCGCGGGCTGCGACTCTCCGCGCGCGGTAAGCGACAACGGACGCGTGAACGCCCACGGCTGCGACAATTGCCACGGCTATCCGCCGCCGCCGGCGTTCAACCCGCAGTCGAACCACCCTGTGGGCGTCACCGCGTCCTCGTGCTTCGTCTGCCACCCGAGCACGGTGCTGAACGAGGACGGCTACACGCTCGTCGCGAACGGCACGCACCGCAACGGGGCGCCCGACGTCGCCGCAGATTGGCAGACGCCCCCGTGCGCCGCCTGCCACGGCACCCCGCCCGACACCGGCCGGCACGTCTTCCACTGGAACCGCATGGGCGCCTCCGCGACCTGCGCCACCTGCCATCGCGGCTTCGACCTCGGCGACGGCACGCCCGAGAGGCCCCGCGCCGCCAACGTGGAAGTCCACATGAACGGCCAGGCCGACGTGTTCGTGGGCGAGCTCGAGATCCCGACCGCCAACTCGGCCGACGGCGCCTGGTCCAGCGAGTCGTGCCTCCCCTGCCACGACGCCCTCGGCGTCGGGGACTGACCGCCCTCTCTGCATCGCCCGTCCCGGGCCCCTACCTTCGCTCCGAGGGGGCATCACGCCCTCTCGACAGCGGAGGGGAACGATGCCCAAGGAACGGAACCCCGATCCCCGCCAGGCGGGCGAGCGGTCGATCCCGAAGCAAGAGCAGTCGACGCCCGGCAGCACGCAGGCGATGAGCCCCAAGCCCGACCACGGAGAGAAGACCTACCGCGGCCACGGCCGGCTGCAGGATCGGGTGGCGATCGTCACCGGAGGTGACAGCGGCATCGGTCGCGCCGTCGCCGTCGCCTTCGCGCGCGAGGGCGCGCACGTCGTTGTCTCGTACCTCGACGAGCACGAGGACGCGGAGGAGACGAAGCGGCTCGTCGAGGGCGCCGACCGGTCCGCGCTCCTCGTCGCCGGGGACCTGGCCGACGAGGCGGTGTGCGGCCGCGTGATCCGTCAGGCGATCGACCGCTTCGGCAAGCTCGACGTGCTCGTGAACAACGCCGCGTACCAGGGACCCCAGGCGGAGCGGTTCGAGGACCTCGACGCGGCGCGGGTGGAGCGGACCTTCCGCGTGAACATCCTGGCGATGTTCTCGCTCGTCCGGCTCGCCCTGCCCCACCTCAAGCCCGGGGCCGTCGTCATCAACACGACCTCGGTGCAGGCGTACCACCCCAGCCCGCAGATCCTCGACTACGCCGCCTCCAAAGGTGCGATCCGGACGTTCACCCAGGGGCTCGCGCAGGAGCTGACGCCGCGGGGGATCCGCGTGAACGCGGTGGCGCCCGGTCCCATCTGGACTCCGCTCATCCCGCAGTCGTTCGGCGAGGAGCGGGTCTCGAAGCACGGCGAGAGCGCGCCGATGCAGCGCCCCGGCC
>JAEZXM010000291.1 GCA_023419875.1 Pseudomonadota bacterium
AGCGGGGGCCGGGCGGGGAGCTGCGCGTCGTCCATCCGGCGAGCGGCCTCGTGACCGCGCTGGAGCCGGTGATGGAGGCGTGCTCCGGGACCTGGATCGCCCACGGGAGCGGCGCGGCCGATCGCGAGGTCGTCGACCGGCAGGCGCGGATCGCGGTTCCGCCCGGGAACCCGACGTACACCCTCCGGCGCGTCTGGCTCGGCGCGGAGGAGGAGCAGGGCTACTACTACGGCTTCTCGAACGAGGGGCTCTGGCCCCTCTGCCACCAGGCGCACACCCGGCCCGTCTTCCGCGGCGACGACTGGACCTCGTATCGCGAGGTGAACGCGCGGTTCGCGTCGGCGGTGGCCCAGGAGGCGCGAGGGCCGGACCCGGTCGTGCTCGTGCAGGACTACCACTTCGCGCTCCTACCGCGGATGCTGCGCGAGCGGCTCCCGCGCGCGACCGTGATCACCTTCTGGCACATCCCCTGGCCGGGCGCGGAGCGGTTCGAGGTCTGCCCCTTCGGCCCCGAGATCCTCGAGGGGATGCTCGGCTCCAGCATCCTCGGCTTCCACGTGCAGGCGCACTGCAACCATTTCCTCGAGTGCGTGGACCGTGCCCTCGAGGCGCGGATCGACCGCGAGCGGCAGAGCGTGGTGCTCGGCGGAGAGGAGACCCTGGTCCGCGCCTACCCGATCTCGGTGGACTGGCCGACGCGGTGGGCGGCGGACGCGCCCTCGGTTCCGGAGTGCCGTGCCGCAGTCTTCCGCGAGCTGGGGCTGCCGGAGCAGGCCCTGCTCGGCGTCGGGGTCGATCGCCTCGACTACACGAAGGGGATCGAGGAGCGCCTCCTCGCGGTGGAGCGGCTCCTCGAGCGGTTCCCGCAGTTCCAGGGGCGGTTCACGTTCGCGCAGATCGCCGCTCCGAGCCGCTCCCGCATCCCGCGCTACCAGGAGCTCGATCGCAGCGTCGAGGCGCTCGCCGTCCGGATCAACGGTCGGTTCGGGGCGGGCGACTACCGTCCGGTCGTGCTGCTCCGATCGCACCACGAGCCGCCCGACGTGCTCCGGTACTACCGGGCGGCCGACCTCTGCTACGTCTCGTCGCTTCACGACGGGATGAATCTCGTGGCGAAGGAGTTCGTGGCCGCGCGCGAGGACGAGGCCGGGGTGCTCCTCCTCTCGCGCTTCACCGGCGCATCCCGGGAGCTCTCGGATGCGCTGGTGGTGAACCCCTACGACCTCGAGGAGGCGAGCGCGGCGATCGCGGCGGCGCTGGCCATGAGCCGGGACGAGCAGCGTGCGCGGATGCGGGCGATGCGGTCGCTCGTGGCCGAGTTCAACGTGTACCGCTGGGCGGGGCGGATGCTGGTCGACGCCGGCAGGCTCCGGAAGCGAGACCGGACGCGGGAGCGCCCGGGCCTTTCGGCCGTGCGACCGCTCGGCGGCCGGGACCTACGCGACGAGAACGGCTGAGGTTTTCTTCCACCGGGCGAGCGCTCGCCCAGACGCCCGAGCCACCGCGCGTGAAAAACGACGGCAGGGGGGTTGTCTCCTGCCGGGCCGTGCCTAACGTGACGCGCACCACCGAGCGGCTGGCCGGCGGGGAAACGGTCGACGAGGACCGAGGGGACGGCGAGCCGACAGCGGGCGCTTCGCCCGCAGGAGAAAAGAGCCCATGCCTCACATCGACGTCGAGGTGCTCACGCCGTTCACCGCCCGGTTCCTCGAGGGCACCAATCTCACCCCCGCCGAGCGTTCGGAGGTGCTGCGCCTCGCCCAGGGGTTCGCCTGCAAGGACTCGGCGGCGGCCGCGAACGTGTCGCCGGAGACGATCCGGGCCCGGCGGAAGCGGATCTACCGGAAGCTGGACGTGCCGGGCTCCGGCGAGCTCATCTCCGCGCTCCTGGCGCTGTCGCTCAAGATGCTCGCCAGCGGCGAGCGGATCGAGCCGCGCCCGGTCGCCCCGCAGGGCGACGCCACGCGCACCAGCGAGAACGTCGCCGTCCTGCGCTAGCTGCTCCAGAGGCGGCCGCCCGTCCGTCCGGCGACCCTCTCGTCCATGCGCGCCCTCGCGCGGCGTGCACACATTCCCTTCGCGCGCGGCGCTCCGCTTCCGGCTCGGTGCGAGTCGGAGCGTGAGGCGCGCGCAGGGGGAAGGACATGTCGCTCTGTATGCGCGTCGCGGTCGCCGCGGTTGCGGTCGCCGCGGGGGCCTCCGGCGGCCGCGCCGCGGCCGAAACCGTCTCCGTCGCCTGCGGCTCGGTGGGCGCAGAGTACGATTTCTGCAAGCAAGGCGCGGAGGCCTGGGCCCGGAAGACGGGCAACGAGGTCCGGGTCGTATCGGTCCCGAAGGACTCCAACGAGCAGCTCGCCCTCTACCAGCAGCTCCTCTCCCAGCGCTCGAGCGAGATCGACGTCCTCCGCATCGACGTCATCTGGCCGGGCCTGCTCGCGCCGAACCTCGTCGATCTCGGGGATGCCGTCCCGGAGGAGGTCGTCCGGCGTCACTTCCCGGCGATCATCGAGGCCAACACGGTGGACGGGAAGCTCGTCGGGCTCCCCGCATTCACCGACGCGGGCGTCCTCTACTACCGCAAGGACCTGCTCCAGAAGTACGGGCAGAAGGTCCCCACCACCTGGCAGGAGCTGACCCGGGCCGCGAAGATCGTCCAGGACGGCGAGCGGAAGGCCGGCAACTCGAAGATGTGGGGGTTCGTCTTCCAGGGCCGGGCCTACGAAGGGCTCACCTGCAACGCTCTGGAGTGGATCGACAGCTTCGGCGGCGGGACGATCATCGACGACCAGGGGCAGGTCGACGTGGACAACCCCAAGGCGGTCGAGGCGCTGAAGCTCGCCTCCTCGTGGATCAAGACGATCTCCCCCGAGGGTGTCCTCAACTACGCCGAGGAGGAGGCGCGCGGCGCCTTCCAGTCCGGCAACGCCGTCTTCATGCGCAACTGGCCGTACGCCTGGGCGCTCTCCCAGGGTCCGGACAGCCCGGTGAAGGGGAAGGTCGGCCTGACCGCGCTTCCGAAGGGCGGCCCGGACGGCAAGAACTCCGCCACCCTCGGTGGGTGGCAGTGGTCGGTGAACCGGTACTCGAAGAGCCCGCAGGCTGCGATCGACCTCGCGACGTACCTCGCGAGCCCCGAGGAGCAGAAGCGCGCCGCGCTCGAGATCAGCCTCAACCCCACCATCCCCGCCCTCTACGAGGACCGGGAGATCCTCGCCAAGAACCCGTTCCTGAAGGACCTCCTCCCGGCCTTCCAGAGCGCGGTGGCTCGGCCCGCGCGCCAGACCGGCACCCGGTACAACCAGGTCTCGAACTCGTTCTGGAACGCCGTCCACGAGTCGCTCTCGGGCCGCACCCAGCCGGACCGGAGCCTCGCGCAGGTGGAGCGGGTCATCCAGCGGCTCCAGCGTCGTTCGGCGGCGAGGTAGTCCCGTGGAGGCGGTGCGCGACCGGAGCGCCCTCATGGGCGCGGCCGAGTCCGCCGAGACGTCGCAGCTCACGCGGCAGCGGCGCCGGTGGGCGTGGATCTTCGTCCTCCCGATGATCGCGGTCCTGGCCGCGGTGGCCGGCTGGCCGCTGGCGCGGACGATCTACTTCGCCTTCACCGACGCCAACCTGAGCGCGATGCAGGACTGGCGGATGGTGGGACTCGAGAACTTCCGCCTCCTCGCAGCCGACGCGGACTGGTGGACCGCGGTCTGGAACACCGTCCGCTTCACCGTGCTGTCGGGGGTCATCGAGACGGTGCTCGGGACCGTCATCGCCCTCACCCTCAACGCCCACCTCCCGGGCCGAGGGCTGCTCCGGGCGGCGGTGCTCATCCCCTGGGCCATCCCCACGGTCGTCTCCGCCCAGATGTGGAACTGGATGTACAACGACCTGTACGGCGTCCTGAACCACGTGTTCCTGGCGCTCGGGCTCATCGACCAGCCGCTCGCCTGGACCGCCAACCCCGACCTCGCGCTCACCGCGGTGGTCCTCGTGGACGTGTGGAAGACGACGCCGTTCATGACGCTCCTCATCCTGGCGGCCCTCCAGATGGTGCCGCTGGAGATCTACGAGGCGGCGAAGATCGACGGCGTCCACCCGCTGAAGGTCTTCTGGCGGGTGACGTTGCCCCTCATCCGGCCGGGCCTCATGGTGGCGGTCATCTTCCGGGCGCTCGACGCGCTGCGGATCTTCGACCTCCCGTTCATCCTCACCGGGAACAGCCGGGCCACCTCGACGATGGCGATCTACGCGCGCCAGCAGCTCGTGGACTTCCAGGACGTCGGGTACGGCTCGGCCGCCTCCACGTTCCTGTTCGTCGTCATCGCGATCGTCACCGTGGTGTACATCACCGCCGGGCGCGTCCGCCTCGGCGCGGGGGAGGCGTGAGGTGAGCGTGCGCCGGGTGGTGGGCCGACTCTTCTTCTTCCTGCTCGTGGCGGCGATCGTCGTCTACACGGTCTTCCCGTTCTACTGGGCGATCGTCTCCTCGCTCAAGGAGGGCTCGGCGCTCTACCGCGTGGAGCCCTTCCCGCCCGATCCGGCCTGGGGGAACTACGCGGCGATCTTCGCGCAGGAGAGCTTCGGCCGGAACATCCTCAACTCGGTGATCGTGGCGGGCGTGGTGGTGGCGATCTCCCTGTTCCTCTCCGTGACCGCGGCGTACGCCCTCGGCCGGATCGAGTTCCGCGGCCGGAAGACCATGCTCCTCACCATCCTCGCGGTCTCGATGTTCCCGCAGGTGGCGGTGCTCTCCGGGATGTTCGAGCTCGTGAGCTGGCTCGGGCTCTACGACACGCTCGGGAGCCTGATCCTCTCGTACCTGATCCTCACGCTCCCGTTCACCACCTGGGTGCTCACCACCTTCGTGCGCGAGCTCCCGAAGGAGCTGGAGGAGGCGGCGCTCGTGGACGGAGCCCGCCCCTTCACCATCATCCGCAAGGTGTTCCTGCCGATCATGTGGCCGGCGCTGGCGACGACCGGGCTCTTGGCGTTCATCACCGCCTGGAACGAGTTCATGTTCGCGATCACCTTCACGCTCTCGAACGAGACCCGGACCGTGCCGGTGGCGATCGCGCTCATCAGCGGCGCGTCCCGCTTCGAGCTCCCGTGGGGGAGGGTGATGGCCGCGTCGGTGATCGTGACGGTGCCGCTCGTCGTCCTGGTGCTGATCTTCCAGCGGCGCATCGTCTCGGGGCTCACCGCGGGGGCGGTGAAGGGGTAGGGGAGGGCGGCGATCACATGGCACAGGTGAAGCTTCGGAGCGTGACCAAGTCGTTCGGCGCGGCGCAGGTGATCAAGGGGGTGGACCTCGACATCGCCCACCGCGAGTTCATGGTGTTCGTGGGGCCGTCGGGCTGCGGAAAGTCCACCTTGCTCCGGCTGATCGCCGGCCTCGAGGACATCACCTCGGGTGAGCTGCTCATCGACGGGGAGCGGATGAACGCGGCGCTCCCGTCCCGGCGCGGCGTCGCCATGGTGTTCCAGTCGTACGCCCTCTACCCGCACATGGACGTGTTCGAGAACATGGCCTTCGGCCTCAAGCTGGCGAGGGCGGACAAGGCCACGGTGGAGGAGCGGGTCCGCCGGGCCGCGCGGATCCTCCAGATCGAGGAGCTGTTGCACCGGAGGCCCCGCCAGCTCTCCGGCGGACAGCGCCAGCGGGTCGCCATCGGGCGCGCCATCACCCGCGACCCGAAGGTCTTCCTCTTCGACGAGCCGCTCTCCAACCTCGACGCCGCCCTCCGGGTGCAGATGCGCATCGAGCTCTCCCGGCTGCACGACGAGCTCGGTACGACGATGATCTACGTGACCCACGACCAGGTCGAGGCCATGACGCTGGCGAATCGGATCGTCGTGCTGAACGCCGGGCGCGTGGAGCAGGTGGGCGCGCCCCTCGAGCTCTACCGCAGCCCGCGCAACGTGTTCGTGGCCGGCTTCATCGGCTCGCCGCGGATGAACCTCCTCGGCGGCGTGGCGGAGGCGGTGCGGCCGGGGCAGCTCACGGTCCGGCTGGCCGGGGGCACGCCGCTCGCGCTCCCCGCCAAGAACGGCGGGGTCCAGGCCGGCACCCGGGTGACGGTGGGGATCCGCCCCGAGGACGTGGTCGGTCCGGAGCGCGCGGACGCGGTCCTCCGGGGTGGCGTGCTGGTGGTGGAGCAGCTCGGGGCGGAGAGCTTCATGT
>JAEZXM010000327.1 GCA_023419875.1 Pseudomonadota bacterium
GCGGCCGCCGGGCTCGCCGGTGTGTACGGCCGGGACGAGATCGCCCGGGACGACGACGAGGGCCCGAGCGAAGGCGCCAGGCTCGAGGGGCCTGCGCAGGGCCGGGTGCTCTGGGGCGCGGAGCCGCCCGAGCGGATCCGGGTGGACGAGCACGGGATGAAGCTCCTCGTGGACGTGCGGCGCGGCCAGAAGACCGGAACGTTCCTCGACCAGCGCGAGAACCGCCGGATGGTCCGGGAGCTCGCCCGCGGCCGTGCCGAGGCGCTGAACCTGTTCGGCTACACCGGCGGGTTCTCGGTGGCCGCCGCGCTCGGCGGCGCGCGGCACGTGGTCACCGTGGACCAGGACCGGGACGCGGTCGCCCTCGCGCGCGAGAACTTCCGCGAGAACGGCCTCGACCCCGCGGATCACGCGTTCGCCGTCGAGGACTGCTTCGAGATCCTGGCGCGCTACAGGAAGGAGGGCCGCCGCTTCGACCTCGTCGTCAACGATCCGCCGGCCTTCGCGAAGTCGCAGCGCGCCGTCGAGGGCGCGCTCGCAGGCTACGCCTCGCTCAACCGGGCCGCCCTCGCCGTCCTCGCGCCGGGCGGCCTGCTCGTCACCGCGAGCTGCTCGGCCCGGGTGTCCGCCGAGCAGTTCTCGGAGGCGGTGAAGGAGGCGGCCTACAAGGCGAAGGTCGATCTCACCCTGGTCGCCGAGACCCGCCAGCCGGCGGACCACCCGGTGTCGCTCCAGTTCCGCGAGGGGCGGTACTTGAAGTGTCTCGTGCTGCGGCGGGGCTGAGCGAGTCGGAGCTAGATCGCCTCGCCCGGCCCCGGAGGCTGCTCGTCTCCGCATCCCTCGAGCTGGGACTCCACGAGATCGGGGAGCCGCCCCTGATCGCGGATCACGATGAGCCGGTCGAGCTCCTCCCAGCGCACGCCCGGCTTCACCTTGAGGAGCGCCTCGTACGCCCGGAGCGTGCTCTCGATCCCGGCGGTCTGCACCGCGACCCAGTCACCCTTCCTCGACGGGTGCTCGATCATGTAGGCGGTCATCCCGAACATCGACTGCGCGAAGAGCTTGCGGCCGAGCTTCTGGCCGTCGTCCGCAGGCAGGGTGTCGAGGAGTCCGGAGCACGTGCGCACCACGATGTCCGGGATGTCGTGGATCCACTTGAGGAGCCAGATCCGGTCGGCGTTCGCGCCGGCCGCGAGCGGTGCCCGCTCGAGACGGCGGGTGATCTCTACCGCACGACGGCGCTCGGCGGCCGTCGACGGGCCGCGCTCCGCGGCAACTGCCGGCGCGGCGAGCGCGAGCGCGAGGCCGAGGGCGAGCAGACGCGGACGCGGGCAGGGCCTTGCCATCCCCTGATCCTAACGGGCCCTGCCCCTGCACGAGGGCCCCGCCGCGGGTCCCGTTCAGGGACCGGCCGTCCGCTCCCACAGGGCCGCCCCGAGCGAAAGCGCGAGGAGCGCCGCCAACCCCACGAACGCAGCCCGGACGAGGCGCTCCGGGATGGCGCCGAGGCGGAACCTCGTCGAGGGATCGGCCGGCTCGCGGAGAACGACATACGCCTCGGGCGGCAAGGGCGGCGGCGTGGCGCGCCGGTACGCCGCGAGGATCGCGACGACGAGGGCGCCACCGCCGGCGAGGATCGCGAGCAGAGCCCCGGCGCCGGGCTCGGCCGCGTCCGCCCGCGACCCGCCGGGGCCTGCGAGGGCGATCCCCGAGGCAACCGCGTTGTTCGCGGCGTGGGCGGCGATCGCCGGCCAGAGCGACCCGCCACGCCAAGCGAGCCAGCCGAACACCGCGCCGAGCAGCACGAGCGGCGCGAACCGCAGCGGATCGAGGTGGCGCACGGCGAACAGGATCGCGCCGAGCCCGATCGCCACCGCGGGTCCCGCGGCCCGGGTGAGCGTGCGCTGGAGATGGCCCCGGAACGCGGCCTCCTCACACAGGGGCGCGATCCCGACCGCGACGGCGACCACGGCCGCCTGTTCGGGGCGCGACCCCTCGAAGATCCGGGACACGTCGGGGAAGCGCTCCACGAGCACGGGCGGAAGGACCTTCACCCACAGGCCGGCAAGCGCCACCGCCGGCAGGTAGCCCACGAGGCCGGCGAGCGCCCCGAGCGCGACGGGGAGGGCACGCGGGCGATCGAAGCCCAGATACCGCGAAGCCTGCAGGTTGGAGCCCTCCGCCGCAATCATCGCGGGGAGCAGCATGAGGAAGAGCTCGCTCCAGGCGAGCCCCAGCACGGGGCTCGCCGCCTGTGCCGGGACTTCCACGACGACGAGGCCGAGGAGGACCGCGAAAAAGCCGAGACCGGCGCCGAGCCGGGGGCGGTACGGGATCGGGGGCGGCGGCGCTTCGGGCGGGAGGGATGGATCCAAGGCGGGGATGATAGCGGACGGGCGCCGGCGATTCCTCGGGCGCGCGGGAGGATCCGGCGGGCCCGTGTAGAATGGAGCGATGGACTTCCGGAACCGCACCGTGGTGCTGTGCGTCGGCGGGGGGATCGCGGCCTACAAGGCCTGTGAGATCGTGCGGCTGGTGGTGAAGGCGGGCGGGCGCGCCCGCATCGCGATGACCCCCGCCGCCACGCGGTTCGTGGCCCCGCTCACGTTCCAGGCGCTCTCCGGCGCTCCGGCCCTGGTGGACCTCCTCGACCCGGCCTCCGAGGAGACGTACGGCCACCTCGCGCTCGCGCGGATGGCGGACCTGGTGGTGGTCGCGCCCGCGACCGCCGATCTCATCGCCCGTCTCCGGGTCGGCATGGCGGACGACGCGGTGACGACCACGGTGCTCGCCGCGACCTGTCCGGTGATGGTCGCGCCGGCGATGAACACGCGCATGTGGCGGCATCCGGCGACGCAGGAGAACCTCGCCGTGCTGCGCGCCCGCGGCGTCCACGTCGTCGGGCCCGCGGCGGGAGAGCTCGCCGACGGCGACGTGGGTGAGGGGCGCCTCGCCGAGGCGGAGGACGTGGTGGCGGCCGCGGGGCGGATCCTGGGGCGTCGCGATCTGGTCGCTCGGCGGGTGGTGGTCACTGCCGGCCCGACGCGCGAGCCCATCGACCCGGTCCGGTTCATCTCCAACCCCTCCTCGGGGAAGATGGGCTACGCGCTCGCACAGGTGGCGGCCCGACGGGGGGCGGACGTCGTGCTCGTCTCCGGCCCGACGGCGCTGGAGGACCCGGAGGGCGTGCGTGTGGTGCGGGTGAACACCGCCGAGGAGATGGCGCGGGCGGTGGAGGTCGAGGCGGAGGGGATGGACCTCTTCATCGGGGCCGCCGCGGTCTCGGACTACCGCCCGGCGGCCGTCGCCGCGCAGAAGATCAAGAAGACCTCCGGGGACGAGACGCTCTCCCTCACCCGCACGCCGGACATCCTCGCCGGCCTCGCCGACCGGTTCGCGGGGAGGGCGGGCGCACCGGTGCTGGTCGGGTTCGCGGCCGAGACCGAGGAGGTCATCTCCCGCGCGCGCGAGAAGTTGAAGCGGAAGGGGTGCGATCTCGTCGTCGCGAACAAGGTCGGCGGGCCCGGCGCCGGGTTCGGGAGCGATACGAACCGCGTGGCACTCGTCTCGGCGAACGAGCTCGCCGAGATCGAGGGGCCGAAGGACAAGGTGGCCGAGGCGATCCTCGACTGGATCCTGCCGGTGCTCGACGGGCGAAGAACGGCGCGAGGGTGAGGCTCTTCACGCCGCCAGCATCGCCACCGAGTGCGGCAGCACCAGCTTGCCCTGGATCGCCTTGCGGAAGCTCTCGCGCGTCTCCGCGGCGATGGCGTGGGCGTCACGCAGGGTGATCGCGCGGCGGCGGACCCGGTGCTGGAGCTGCTTGCGGAGGTCTCCCGCCAGCCGGATGTTCCGGCCGCCGGTGGCGTCGGCGCGCGCGGCCTGGGAGCGCTCACCCTCCTCGAGGAGCCCGAGGATGGCGGAGACCGACAGCTCGTTGGTCTCGAGGACCAGGTCGGGCTCGAGCAGGAGGCGGCGCTCCGGCGCGAGCGCAAGCCGGGAGACGTGGTGGAAGCGCGAGAAGCGGGCGCTCGCGAGGAGCGAGCGGAAGAGCTGCTTCGAGACGCCGAACGGGAGCACCGAAGCTCCGCCGAGGGCGCGCTCCAGGAAGTCGTCGTGCCCACGGAGCGCCCGGGTCGAGACCTCGCGTGCGAGCTTCGAGAGGCCGCGGTCCATGCGCTGGTCGTACCGGAGCTCCCAGTACGCGTGCCGCGTGCTCGCCTTGTGGAACGAGGCGACCGTCTTGAACGGAACGTAGTAGTTGTGCGCGACCGTGTCGGCGGCGAGGTGGGCGAGGAACCCGAGCGCGAACGCCTGCTCCCCACCCGGCTTCGCCTGGCGGAACACGTTGAAGCCCACGCGCCAGTTGTGACAGTGGTACAGATAGCGCGCCATGTTCTTGCCGACCACGATGTCGGCGGCGAGCGAGCCGTACAGGAACGCGCTCGAGAAGTCCTGGAGGAGCTGGCGGATGGGGCTCTGCAGCGGGCCGAGGTTCTGGAGAGCTTGCGCGGAGAAGCTGAGGTGCGCGAGCGGACCCCAGGCCATGGCGTCCGAGGGCCAGGCCAGGACGAGGAGGGCGACGGCGACGAGAGGGAGGACGGCGAAGACGCGAGCCGGAGACATCGGGAGAGGATTCTAGGAGTGCACCACGATCCGTCGCAACGCCAGGAAATGGGCGAATCGAGCGCGAATGTGAGCCCGGACGCACAGGCCCCGCGCGCGGAAGGCGCAGCGGAGCTGGCGGCGGAGGCGCTCCGCCACCTCGTCTGGCTGCGGAGCGCCGGGATCCGGGAGGTTCCGCCGCATCGGGGGCCGCTCGCTCCTCCACCGGCCACCCAGCCCGACCCGGGGGCGGCCGAGACCCCGGCAGGAGGACGCGCGCCCGCGCGCCCAGCTCCCGTCGTCGGCTCGCCCGACGCCCTGGCGCGGGACATCACGCCGCGTACGGGGACCTCCGCCCCATCGCCTTTCTCCGGCGCGAAGGGGTGCGGCAGCCCCGAGCTCGCCGCCGTTCGCGACGAGCTCGGGGATTGCGCGCGCTGCAAGCTCTCGAAGGGGCGCCATCACCTGGTGTTCGGCGTCGGCAACCCGCAGGCGGAGCTCGTGTTCGTGGGGGAGGGCCCGGGCGAGGACGAGGACCTCCAGGGCGAGCCGTTCGTCGGGCGCGCGGGGCAGCTCCTCACCAGGATGATCGAGGCGATGGGGTACGCGCGGGGCGACGTCTACATCGCCAACGTGGTGAAGTGCCGGCCGCCCGGGAACCGGAACCCGGAGCCGGACGAGATCGAGGCCTGCGAGCCATTCCTGCGCGCCCAGCTCGCGGCGATCCGGCCGAAGGTGATCGTGGCGCTCGGCAAGTTCGCGGCGCAGACGCTGCTCCGGGACGGTACGCCGATCTCGAGGCTCCGCGGCCGCTGGTTCTCGTACGAGGGCGTGCGGCTCATGCCGACGTTCCACCCCGCGTATCTGTTGCGCAGCCCCGACGAGAAGAAGAAGGCATGGGAGGACCTCCAGCTCGTGATGAAGGAGCTGGGGAGGCCGACCACGCGGAGGTGACCACCGTGCTCCGAACGTTTGCGCTCGCGCTCCTCGGCGCCGCTCCGGCCGCGGCGGGCATCTCCGCGGCCGCTCCGGCCGGCGATCGGCCCGCAGTGTCCGCGCGCGTGCTCCGGGTCGAGGTGGACGGGGCGATCACCCTGGGCACCGCCGAGTACGTCACGGCGGCGCTCCAGCGCGCCGACGCGGAGCGGTTCGACGCCGTCCTCATCCGGCTCGACACGCCCGGCGGCGACCTCGAGTCCACGCGCACCATCTACCGCGGCATGCTGCAGAGCCGGGTCCCCGTGGTGGTCTGGGTCGGGCCGGCCGGTGCGCGCGCCGGATCGGCGGGGGTGTTCGTCACCATGGCCGCGGACGTCGCGGCGATGCACCCGACCTCCAACATCGGCGCCGCGCACCCTGTCCTCGGCGGCGGCAAGGACATCGAGGAGTCTGCGGGCAAACACATGGCGGAGAAGGTCGAGAACGACGCGGTCTCCCAGATCCGGTCGATCGCGGACGCGCGGGGCCGCAACGCCGACTGGGCCGAGCAGGCCGTGCGCAAGAGCGTCTCGGTGACCGCCCCGGAGGCGGTGAAGCTTGGGGTGGCGGATCTCCTCGCGGCGGATCCGGAGGCGGTGCTGGAGGCGGCCAACGGCCGCAGGATCCGGGTCGGGAAGGCCGACGCGCAGGAACTCCGCCTCCCATCACCGGACGTGACGAGCCAGGAGCCGACGATCCGGCAGCGGGCGCTGATGTTCATCGCCGACCCCAACCTGGTGGCCATCCTGGCGATCCTCGGCATCCTCGGGCTGGCGATCGAGTTCTACAACCCGGGAGCGATCGTCCCCGGCGTCGCAGGGGCCTTCTGCCTGTTCCTGGTCTTCGTCTCCTCGCAGGTGATCCCGGTGAACGTCGCCGCCGTCATCCTGCTCCTCGCCGGCGCGGGGCTGCTGGTCGCGGAGGCGTACCTCACCACGCACGGCGTGGCCGGGGTGGTGGGCGCCGTGTGCCTCGTGCTCGGGATGCTGTTCCTCCTCGACACCGACGCGCCCACACGGGGCTTCGACCCGGGGGTTTTCTCGATCTCGCCCTGGATCGTCTGGCCCACGCCGATCGCCCTGGCCTTGCTGTTCGGGTTCATGGGCTGGAAAGTTGCGCGTGCGCGCAAGATGCCGCTCCAGCTCGGCGCGCCGGCGCTGATCGGAGAGGTGGGCGACGCGCTCTCGGAGGTCGGCCCCGAAGGGGGAGAGGTGTTCGTCCACGGTGAGTACTGGCGCGCCCGGAGCGCCGCGCCCATCGCACGCGGCGCGCGCATCCGGGTGCGCGGCGTCGAGGGCCTCGTCGTCCTCGTTGAGGCGGACCCGCCGTCGCGGTAGACCAGATCGCGCTCACCCCGCTCGCCCGGAGGGCCTCATGAGTCTCGTCGGCATCGGCATCGCGGCAGGCATCGTCCTGATCTGGTTCTTCTCCGGCATCCGCATCGTGAACGAGTACGAGCAGGGCGTCGTTCTGCGGTTGGGTCGCTTCGCGGGCATCCGCACCGCGGGGTTCAAGTGGATCTGGCCGGTGATCGACCGGATGATCATCATCGACATGCGCGTCACCGCGGAGCAGGTGCCGCCGCAGGACGTGATCACACGGGACAACGTCTCCGTGAAGGTGAACGCGGTCATCTACTTCCGCGTGCTCGCCGCCGACCGCGCCTTCCTCCAGGTGACCGACTTCCTCTTCGCGACCAGCCAGTTCGCCCAGACCACGCTCCGCTCCGTGCTCGGCCAGGTCGATCTCGACGACCTCCTCAGCCAGCGGGACAAGATCAACCGGCAGCTCCAGGAGATCATCGACCGCCACACCGAGCCGTGGGGCGTGAAGGTGACCGCCGTGGAGGTGAAGCAGGTGGACCTGCCCGAGGAGATGCGCCGGGCCATGGCGCGCCAGGCCGAGGCGGAGCGGGAGCGCCGCGCCAAGGTCATCGCGGCGGAGGGCGAGTTCCAGGCGGCGGAGAAGCTGGGCCAGGCGGCCGACGTGATCGCCCGCTCCCCGGGGGCCCTGCAGCTCCGCTACCTCCAGACGCTGGTCGAGATCTCGGCCGAGAAGAACTCCACCATCGTGTTCCCGCTGCCGCTCGAGCTGGTGAAGGCCTTCCTCGACATGGCCAAGAAGTAGCCCTCCCGCCGGGCTGCCGGACACCCGCAGCCTAACGTTCGGGCCGTCTCCCGGGTTGGTCTACCGGGAGGCACACCATGCGTCTGCTCCGGAGCGCCCTCGGCGCGATCTTCCTCGTCGGGTGCGCGAGCCATCGTCCGCTCACGTCGAGTCCCGACTGGGAGGTCGGGCGCGGGAGCTTTCGCGGTGAGCCCGTGGACGCGGCGCTGGTCGAGCGGCTGGCGGCGGCGGGCGACGAGGCGTCGCTCTCACTGCTCGCGCGCGCCATCCCCGAGCCCGGCCTCCGGGGCGAGGCCGCGCGCCGCCTGGTGCGGGTGCGGATCGCCCGCTCCCCGTACCCCGAGGTGCGCGGCGACGCGGCGGTGGTGGAGGAGACCGTGCTGCGACTGGGAGCGAACCCGGTCTCACCGGCGCTCCACGCCGTACGCGGAGCGCGACTGACCATCGGCGTCCAGGGCTTCCGGGTGGAGCAGCGCTGGTCCGGGCCCGCCCGGCTCCTCGTCCGCGCCGGGGGCGCCCCCGGCGCGACGCCGGAGCTGCCGCTGCGCGGCGCGCTGCACGTCGAGCTCGCAGGCATCTCGCTCCCCGTCACCGTCTGCGCTCCCGCGGCGGCGCTCGATCCCACGCCATGCCTTGAGCCCGGCGCGGTGCGTTTGGACACGGCGATGGCCCGGGTCGATGATCGCGGTGTCTTGAGGCTCGCGGACGCGCTCGACCCGGCGGCCGTCGCCGGCTGGGCCGGAGCGCGGCGGCTCTCGATCCCACTCCGGATCGCGGAGGGCTTCACGGCGTCGGTCGAGGGACCGCTCCGGTTCCTCCCGCCCGGCGATCTCGTGCGGGAGGGCGCTGCACCGGGGGCGAGCGGTCCGGACCTTCGCGTGTCCGTCGAGCGGATCGGCGACCGGCTCGCGTTCATCGTGGAAGAGGGCGCCGAGGTGCACCGGGTCGTGATCGAGATGCCGGACGCGCGGAGCCTCCGGATCGTGAGCCGCGGCGCGCGCGGCGCGCCGGGCGAACGGGGGGCGGAGGGCTGGTCGGGCATGCGCGGGTTCGATGGCCGGGACGCGTCCTGTCCGCCCTTCGAGCGCCCCGGCGAGCCGGGCGAGCCCGGCAGGGCCGGCGACGCGGGTGGACCAGGCG
>JAEZXM010000394.1 GCA_023419875.1 Pseudomonadota bacterium
GCGACCTGCTCCGCGACGCTGGCGAGCGGCACGACCGTCACCCTGACGGCGACGCCGGCGGCCGGCTCGACCTTCGGCGGCTGGAGCGGCGCCTGCACCGGGACCGGGAGCTGCATCGTCACCATGACGGCGGCGCGCTCGGTCACCGCGACCTTCAACGGCACCCCGCCGAGCGACGGCTGCCGGACCCCGGCAGCGACCGGCCAGAGCGGCAACTTCAACACGACCGGCGCCGTCTGCTACACGGTCAACTCCACCATCTACGGCTGGGGCTGCTCCAACAACGACGGGCGCTCCGTGACCGTGAACGGCACGGCGGTGGCCTGTGGGCAGATGCCGCTGCCGGGCAGCGCACCGTACACGTTCAGCTTCACCGCGGGCTCGTACCCGTGGGCCAGCTTCTACTGGTGGTAGCGCACTCACCGTGACCGTCCGGACGCCCGCCCGTGCTTCGGCCAGGGCGGGGTCCGGTCGGCGCGGGAGGAGGGGCATTCCGCACCGAAGTTCGCCCACGAACTGAGAAGAACCCGTTCAGTTCGGAGAGCATGTTCGGTTCGGTACCCCGCGATGCTTGGAGGAAAGGGGCATGAGCCACGCATGGGCCGCGGTGGACCTGGGCGTCGAGAACGGCCGGATCGTGGTCGGACGGCTCGACGCGGGTCACATCTCGGTCCGCGAGGTGCACCGCTTCGCGAACCCCGTCGTGCGGGTGGAGGGGACGCTGCGCTGGAACATCCGGCGCCTGTACGGTGAGATCATGGCGGGCCTGGGCGCGGCCGCGCGGGCGTTTCCGGGCCTCGCCAGCGTCGCGATCGACTCGTGGGGAGCGGACTTCGGGCTCCTCGACGTCGACGGCAAGCTGCTCGGGGATCCCTTTCACCATCGCGACCGCCGCACGGACGGTATCCCCGCTCGGCTGCACGGACGAGTGCCGGAGGCGGACTTCTGGGCCGCGACCGGCGTGTTGCCCACGCCGAGCAACACGCTCTACCAGCTGTACGCGATGCTCTGGCGGCGCTCGTCCACGCTGTACCGCGCGGCCCGGCTCCTGCTCATCCCCGATCTCCTGGGCTCCTGGCTCTGCGGCGTGGAGGTGGCGGAGCACACGATCGCGTCCACGACGCAGTGCTACGACATCGAGAGGCGCGCCTGGATCGCCTCGCTCCTGGGACGCGCAGGGATTCCGGTGCACCTCTTCCCCCCGGTGGTCACCCCCGCCACCGTGCTCGGACCGGTGGGGGTCGCGCCGGGGCGGCGTGCAGGGCTCTCCGGCGTGCAGGTGGTTGCGGCGGCCGGTCACGAAGCTGCCTCGGCCGTGGCGGCCATCCCGGCGGAGGTCTCGAGCTTCGCGTACCTCAACGCCGGTGCCTCGTCGATGGTGGGGACTTCGACCGCCACGCCGGTCCGCACCGAGGCGGCGCGCAGGCTCGGGCTCACCAACGAGGGCGGCGTCGACGGGACCGTCTGCTTGCACCGCAAGATGGCCGGGCTCCGGCTCGTACAGGAGTGCCGCCGAGCCTGGGCGCGTGCGGGCGAGACGCTCGACGAGGGGGCGCTCACCGCGCTGGCCGCGGCCGGGAAGCGGTTCCAGGCGGTCGTGGACCCCGACGACCCTTCGCTGCTGGCCGCCGAGGAGATGTTCTCCGCCGTCCTCACGGCGTGCGCGCGAACGGGACAGGAGGTCTCCGGCACACGTGCCGATCTCCTGCGCATCGTCCTCGAGAGCCTCGCGTGGAAGTATCGCCGGACGGTTCGAGATCTGGAGACGCTGCTCGGGCGCCGGCTGGAGGTCGTCCACGTGATCGGCGAGGGGGCACGGAACCCGCTGCTCTGCCAGCTCACCGCGGACGCGTGCGGCCGCCCGGTGCTGGCCGGCCCGGTGGAGGCTGCCGCGATCGGAAACGTGCTCGCACAGGCGGTCGCGACCGGCGCCTGCTCCTCGTGGAGCGAGGCTCGCGCGCTGGTGCGCGCGTCGTTCCCGCCGACCCGTTACGACCCGAAGGACGCGGCGGCGTGGGATGAGGCCGCCGAGCGCATGGAGCCCCTCCTCGAGACAGGTGGCCGAGCCTCGAGCGAACCGCCCGCGTCGCCTTCCCTCCCCTCGCCCACCGACCCTCTCCAGTGAAGGGCCCCGTCTCCCGGGGACCACCGGGAGACGGGACCGCGCTGCCCACCAGCTGCGCTCAGAACTGGCTGATGAAGTTCCACGCCTCGCCCGGGATCCAGCTCGAGCTCTGGCCACGATCGGTCTGGGTCGGGGTGTGGTCACCGTCGAACGCGCACCACCGGACCGGATGTCCGGCCGAGCAGTTCTGGTACGACGTGCAGATGTGCGTTCCGCTCCCGACCGCCGGCTCCGGCGGGTTCTGCGCCGTGCAGCCGTTGTTCCTCACGAAGCGATCGCGAAGGGTTCGGCCCTGCGAGATGTTGAGAACGCTGTCGCTCAGGCCGTGCGTCGCGAAGTAGGCGATGGGCGAGGTCCCGCCGGAGCATCCGCTGAGCTGAGCGCCGGCATAGAGCGCGACGCCCCGGAAGACGTCGGCCCGCTGGCAGGCGATGGCGAAAGACATCCCCGCGCCGTAGCTGAACCCGGTGGCGAAGATCCGGTTGAGGTCGATGCACAGCTCGTTCGTGAGCTGGTTGAGCATCGCGTCGGTGAAGGCGATGTCCTGGCCGTTGGTGTTCGCCCAGCCGGCGTTGAGGCCCTGCGGCGCCACGAAGATGGTGCTGTTGTTGGAGAGGGGCAGCATCCCGTAGTAATTGCCGCTCACCACGTTCTGCGCGCTGCCGTTGAGCCAGTGGTACGCCATCACCAGGCGGTACGGCCGGGTGTTGCTGTAGTTGTCGGGCGCGCGCAGGACGTACGTGCGGCTGCCGTTGCTCTGGATGGTGATCGTGCCGTTCTGCAGGGTGCGGGTCTTGCCGCATCCGGCGCTCGGCCGGGTGTCGCCGCTGCTCCCGTTGAACGTGGCGGTGACCGACCGCGCCGCGGTCATCGAGGCGACGCACGTCCCGGTGCCCGCGCACGCGCCGCTCCAGCCGCCGAAGGTGGAGCCGCTCGCCGCGGCGGCCGAGAGCGTCACGGTGGTGCCGCTGGCGTAGCTGGCGGTGCAGGTCGAGCCGCAGTTGATGCCGGACGGGTTCGAGGTGACGGTCCCGCTCCCGCTACCCGCCTTGGTGACGCTGAGTGCGTACGTCGTCCCCTGCGCGTTGAAGGTGGCGGTCGCCGTCTGGGATCCCGAGACCGTGACGGTGCAGGTCGAGGAGGTGCCGCTGCACGCGCCGCTCCAGCCGCCGAAGGTGGAGCCGCTCGCCGCGGCCGCGCTCAGGGTCACGACCGCGCCGCTCGAGAAGCTGCTGCTGCAGGTCGCGCCGCAGTTGATGCCGCCCGGCGTGGAGGTGACCGTTCCCGTGCCGTTGCCCGACCTGGTCACCGTCAGGGTGTTGCCGCCGCTTCCGGACGGAGCCACGGTGATCCCGCAGATCTTCGCGTTGTCCGGGCCGCCGCCGCGGGTGAACTGGATGACGACCTGGCCGCTCGAGCTGGCGGTGGCGTTGAACGTCCGGGAGATCGCCCGGTTCGCGCCACCCGCCTGGGCGAAGATGTCGAACGCGGTCAGCACCGTCGCCCCGTTGATGGCGACGTTGAACGTCCGCTGCCCGGCCGCCGTCCAGTAGCTCTCCTGGAAGTAGAGCGTCACCGCCTGCGCGCTGCCCGGGGGCCGGTTCGTGACCGTGTAGGTGAACTCGCCGTACCGCTCGGTCTGAAAGACCGCCTGCGGCGGCACCG
>JAEZXM010000344.1 GCA_023419875.1 Pseudomonadota bacterium
TATGCGGGGGTCCAGGGCCTGACCCTGCACCAGGTCTGGAAGGCGGTAAACCAGCTCGTGGGGGGCTCCGAGCTGCTGGCGCTGGCTGCCATCGCTGCGTTTGCACTTGCGCTCGGTCGGAACGTCGGCCCAGGCTGGCCGTGGCGGCGCCGCGACCTGCTCGTGGCGCTCGAGCTCGCAGCGCTCTTGATCGCGAGCCAGGCGCTGCTCTACGGCAAGTCCGGCCTCCACGAGCGATACCTCGTGCCGGGGAGCCTCGCGGTCGCGCTCTTGCTCGCGCTCGCCGTCCGGACGGTCCAGGAGCTCTTCCGCGCCGGACGAGCCGAGCCGGAGCGAGCGCGCCGGCCGTGGGTAACGCGGGGGAGAGCGCCCGTGGTCGCGTTGATCGCCGGGGTGCTGCTGCTTCCGCTCGCCTCGCGGCGGGCCTCCGCCATGGTGCGGGGGGCGTCCTACTACTCCGCGGACGGACGAGAGACCGCTGCATTCCTCGACGCGCTGGCCCGGTTCGCTCGCGACCGAGAGATCCTGGTCGCGGGTAGCTTGCCCGGAGTGTACGAGCAGTTCTGGTCACTGCGGTGGTATCTCGCCGTGCGACTCGGGAAGAACGATGTTCGGTTCCTCTTCGTTCCACCGAGCGGCCCCCTCACACCGTTCCAGGAGGGGGTCGTCGAGCGCTTTCACGCCGACCCGTTCTTCCCGAAGTACGTCCCTGGTCCGGAGGTTCCGCCCGTCGTGGCCGTCCTCCGCGGCGAAGAGGAGGCGTTCCTCCGATCCGCGAGCTGGTTCATGCCGTCGGCGTACGTTCGCCACGCGCTACCGGGCACGTTCGCGGTCTTCACGATGCCCTGAGCCGGATCTACCGATGCTGACCCCCCGCGCCGTCACGGCCGCACGCGGACGCTCTGGACGCCGACGCCCACCCACCTCGGATCGGCCCCGCGTCCTCGCACGACCCTGAGAGGCCGGATCCAGACGACCTCGCCGCCCGCAACGCCCTTGAACGTCACGGACCGGGCCGCTGGATGCCCATTCGCGACCAGCTCCTCCTCCTCCCCCGCGACGCCGACGACGAAGCGCGCCCCCTTGTCGGTCGGCGCGAGACACACGACTTCCACCACGATCTCGTTCGACACCGGCCGCGCGAGCTGCACGTACGCGGTCGGGCAGAGGCGGGCGTCGGTCCATCGCCCCCAGTTCTCCACGCTGGAGAAGCCGACCAGCCCGCGCGCATGTGGTCCCGGGGACGTCGCCCGCAGGTCCACGCAGCGGTCCTCCAGATACGGCGAGTCCGGCGCCTCCAGCGCGTCTCGGAGCTCGGCGCCGCGCTCGCGGGGGAGAAGCAGGAAGTCCCACATCGCCCCGCTCTCGACCGCAGCCAGGAACTGCTCGCGGGAGAGCGGAGCGCCGAGGAGCCCGGTGATCTCGTACCCCAGTCGGTCCAGCAACCGGTGCAGCTCCTCCGGGGTCGAGCCGTGGTCGCGGATGGACGCGCCCGTTTCGAGGGCCACGACCGGGCGGCTCCGCTCGAGCGTCGCCCGGGCGCCCACCAGCACGCGATGCTCGGCGCCCTCCACGTCGATCTTGAGGAACGAGACTCTCCGGCCGGCGGCGAGCGCGTCGATCGTCGAGAGCGCCACCTCGGTGCGAACCGGCGCGAGACTCGTGGGCTGCGCGAACGCCGACTTGAGCCGCAGCCCGCTCTCCTGCTCGGACCCGGTCACCACGAAGAACGGCGCGTTGCCCTGGTGCTCGGCGAGGGCGCCCCGGAAGAGCTCGCACCTCGGATCCGCGCCGAGCAGCGGCACGAGGAACCGATCGAAGACCGACGCGATCGGCTCTGCCGCGACCACGGCGCCGCGCGGGCCGACGAGGCGCAGCAGCCGCGCGGTGTGCAGCCCGGTGTGCGCGCCGACGTCCATGGCCAGGTCCCCCGCGCGGACGATCTTCGAGTACTGGAACGCGAGGAGCTGCTCGCGGTCGATCGCGCCCATGCTGCCCAGCACGGCGAACGCCTTCGCCTCCATGGTGCCTCCTTCCTCCCGCGCTCCTTGATACCCATCGCCCGGACGAGGACCAGGCACCCGAGGGAGGCCCCGCCAGGGCGGCAATACGAGCACGCCGCGTCTCGGGATGCAGCCGCGCCGTCTCTGCGGCGCGAGCGTGGATCACCGAGAGCGAACGAGTTACGCAGCGCCGACCGCCGGCACCAGTCCCTGCCGGTGGAGCGCGGGCTTTCGCCCGGCCCCCCTCGTGCGCAAGGTGAGCGCTCGAAGGAGGAACACGACATGGCGCGTTCCAACACCACCACCGACCACGACACCATCCGCAAATGGGCGGAGGAGCGCGGTGGCAAGCCGGCCGAGGTCACCTCGACGGCGCGCGGGGACGATGTCGGCATCATCCGCATCGACTTCCCCGGCTTCAGCGGCGAGGGCAAGCTCCAGGAGATCACCTGGGACGACTGGTTCCAGAAGTTCGACCAGTCGAACCTCGCGCTCGTGTACGAGGAGGAGACCGCCGACGGGCAGCGGTCGAACTTCAACAAGCTCGTCGCCCGCGAGACGGCCGAGGCGCGGGCAAAGGGCGAGAAGACCAGCCGCCGCTCGACGCAGTCCGGCGCGCGCTCCTCGGGCGCCAGGCCTCGGGGCAGCCGTCAGGCGG
>JAEZXM010000516.1 GCA_023419875.1 Pseudomonadota bacterium
TGGTGACGGCCTGCCTGAACGTGCCGCGGTGCGCGGGCATCACGGTGTGGGGCGTGCGGGACAGCGATTCGTGGCGGTCCAGCGAGAACCCGCTGCTGTTCGACGGCAGCGGCAACAAGAAGGCGGCGTACACGGCGGTGCTGAACGCGCTCAACAACGCGTCGACCATGTACGGCGGTGGCAGCACCAACTTCACGCTCGCGGTCACCCGGACGGGCAGCGGGACGGTGACGTCGAGCGCGGGCGGGATCAACTGCGGCTCGACCTGCTCGGCGACGTTCGCCCCGAACACGGTGGTGACGCTGACGGCGGCGGCCTCGAGCGGCGCGACCTTCGGCGGATGGAGCGGGGCGTGCAGCGGGACGGCCAGCACCTGCTCGGTGACGATGTCGGCGAACCAGACGGTGACCGCCAGCTTCGTCGGCGGGACCGCCGCGGCGGTGGCGATCAACGTCGGTGGTTCGGCGGCGGGTGACTTCGCCGCCGACGCGAACTTCTCGGGTGGGAGCACCTACTCGACCACGAGCACGATCGACACCGCGCAGCTCACCGGCACCGTGCCGCCGCAGGCGGTGCTGCAGACGGAGCGGTACGGGGAGTTCACGTACACGCTCGGCGGCTTCACCGCGGGGAGCGCGCAGACGGTGACGCTGTACTTCGTGGAGAGCTACTGGACGGCGGCGGGACAGCGGACCTTCAACGTCGCCATCAACGGCGCGACGGTGCTGACCGCGTTCGACATCTTCGCCCAGGCGGGCGGCGCGAACCGGGCGATCGCCCGCAGCTTCAATGCGACCGCCAACTCGAGCGGCCAGGTGGTGATCGCGTTCACCCGCGGCGGCGGACCCGACAACCCGAAGGTCTGCGGCATCGCGGTGTCGGGCGGCGGGAGTTCCTCCTTCACGCTGTCCATCGCCAAGGGCGGGACCGGGAGCGGGACGGTCACCTCGAGCCCGGCCGGCATCAACTGCGGCTCCACGTGCAGCGCCAGCTACGCGAGCGGCACGAGCGTCACCCTCTCGGCGGCGGCCGCCTCCGGTTCGACCTTCGGCGGCTGGAGCGGTGCCTGCACGGGGACGGGGTCCTGCGTCGTCTCCATGACCGCGGCCCGGTCGGTGACGGCCACGTTCAGCGTGCCGACGAGTGATGCGGTCGTCTCCATCAACTCCGGCGGCTCGGCGTCGGGGAGCTTCGTCGCCGACGCGAGCTTCTCGGGCGGCAGCACCTACACGACCACCAACACGATCGACACCACGCAGATCACCGGGACGGTGCCGCCGCAGGCCGTCTTCCAGAGCGAGCGGTACGGCGAGTTCACCTACACGATCGGGAACCGCACCGCGGGCAGCGCGCAGACGGTGACGCTGTACTTCCAGGAGAGCTACTGGACGGCGGCCGGCCAGCGCACGTTCAACGTGGCGGTCAATGGGTCGACGGTGCTGACGGCGTTCGACATCTTCGCCCAGGCAGGCGGCGCCAACCGCGCCATCGCGCGGACCTTCAACACCACCGCCAGCTCGAGCGGCCAGGTGGTGATCGCGTTCACGAGAGGCGGCGGCCCGGACAACCCGAAGATCTGCGGCATCACCGTCGCCCCCGGCAGCGTGTCCACGTATCCGCTCACCGTCACCCGGTCGGGAAGCGGCAGCGGGACCGTCACCTCCAACCCCTCCGGCATCAACTGCGGCTCGACCTGCAGCGCGAGCTACGCGAGCGGGGCCAGCGTGACGCTGAGCGCGGCGGCGGCGAGCGGCTCCACCTTCGCCGGCTGGAGCGGGGCGGGCTGCAGCGGCACCTCCACGTGCGTCGTGCCCATGACCACCTCCCAGTCCGTGACCGCCACCTTCAATTCCCAGTCGACGACCTTCGCGCTCACGGTCACGAAGTCCGGCACCGGGAGCGGGACCGTCACCTCGAACCCCTCCGGCATCAACTGCGGCTCGACCTGCACCGCCAGCTACGCGAGCGGCACCAGCGTCACGCTCTCCGCCGCGGCGGCGAGCGGCTCCACCTTCGGCGGATGGAGCGGCGCCTGCACCGGCACCGGGGCCTGCACCACCACGATGACCGCGGCGCGGTCGGTCACCGCCTCGTTCACGGCCAGCACGACCTGCCCGCTGCCCTCGACGTACCGGTGGACCTCGACCGGTTCCCTCGCGAACCCGAGATCGGGCTGGGTGTCGCTCAAGGACTTCACGACCGTGACCTACAACGGTCAGCACATCGTCTACGCGACCACGCACGACACCGGGTCGACCTGGGGCTCGATGTACTTCAGCCCCTTCACCGACTGGTCGCAGATGGGCTCGGCCACCCAGAACACGGTGTCGCCGGCCGTGGTCGCGCCCACGCTCCTGTACTTCGCCCCGAAGAACGTCTGGGTGCTCGCCTACCAGTGGGGCCCGACCGCCTTCAGCTACAGGACCTCGTCGAGCCCCACCGGCGGATGGTCGGGCGCGAACACGCTCTTCACGGGGAGCATCTCCGACTCGAGCACGGGCCCGATCGATCAGACCCTGATCTGCGACAGCTCGAACTGCTACGTGTTCTTCGCCGGGGACAACGGACGCATCTATCGCTCCAGCATGCCGATCGCGAACTTCCCCGGCAGCTTCGGCAGCTCGTACACGACCATCATGACCGACAGCACGAACAACCTGTTCGAGGGCGTGGAGGTCTACAAGGTCAAGGGCGCGAACCAGTACCTCATGATCGTCGAGTCGATCGGGAGCCGCGGGAGATACTTCCGCTCGTTCACCGCGACGAGCCTCTCCGGTTCCTGGACGCCGCAGGCCGCCTCCGAGAGCAACCCGTTCGCGGGGGCGAACAACGTCACGTTCAGCGGCAGCGCCTGGACCGCCAGCATCAGCCACGGGGACCTGGTCCGGAACAATCCGGACCAGACCAAGGAGATCGACCCGTGCAACCTGCAGATGCTCTACCAGGGTTGCACGAACTGCGGCGGCGACTACGGCCTCATCCCGTGGCGCCCGGGCGTGCTGACGCTCCAGCGGTAGCACGTGTCGAAGGATCCGGCCGGGGGAGCACGGCCCCCGGCCGGTGATCCCGCGTCCGCGCACGGCGACTCCGCCGTGCGCGGACAATGCGTAGACGGGGGGACCCGTTCGCTACCCGTGACTGCAGCGAACCGCCGTTCCGACCGTTCACCGGCGCCGCTTCGGCGCCCAGCGAGGAGGAGAACGATGCAGCGCATCCACTTACCAGTCCTGGCAGTCCTGGTGTTCGCGGCGGGGTGCTCCTCCGGGAGCAAGGAGCCGACGCTGAGGATCGAGGTGGTGGGGAACGGGACGACCGATCCCGCCCCGGGCGTCTACCGCCTCGAGAAGGGAACGACCGTGACCGTGAGGGCCACCCCTGACGCGGGCTCGATCGCGAGAGGGTGGGCCGGCGACGCCTCGGGCACGTCGGAGGAGGTGACGATCGAGGTCGACTCCAGCAAGACGGTGACCGCGCTCTTCACGCTCGAGGCCTGGCCTGCCGGCCCGGCGGCGACCTACGACAACCCCATCCTCCCCGGCGATCACCCCGACATGAACATCTACATCGAGGGGGACGACTTCTACATGGTGGCATCGAGCTTCGCGCTGTTCCCGGCGGTGGAGATCCTGCACTCGACCGACCTCCTCCACTGGGAGCGCATTTCACGCGTGGTGGACGCGAACGCCGAGGCGCTCGACGGGGTGACGGAGCCGGGCGGGGGAACCTGGGGCGGTTTCATCACCAAGTCCCCGGACGAGGTCTACCGGGTCTACTTTGCCGTCGGCCTTGACCGGGTCCGCGGCCTCACCCAGTACTTCGCCGAGGCGAACAGCCTGGAGGGGCCGTGGACGGCTCCGCAACTCGTGACCCGGTTCCCGCTCACGCCCGTCGGCGGCGGCCCGGGCGACGCGGCTGACCGTGGCACCGGGTCGGACAACTCGGTCTTCTTCGACCCCGCTTCCGAGAAGACGTACATGCTCGTGAAGAGAGGGATCGGGAGGTGGGACGATCCCGCGAACCCGAGTGTGCCGAAGGACGCGGGCTGGGGCGTGAACCGGCTCATCGAGATCGACCTCTCGACCGGACAGCTCATCCAGGACTCGATGGTCATCCTCGACTTCGTCAACTGGTACACGGACAAGGGAGGGGACGGTCCGTTGAATGAGGCCGGACAAAGGGACTACAGCCACTGGGCCGAGGGTCCGACGATGACGTATCGCGACGGCTGGTACTACTACTTCGTCCAGAGCCATACGGCCTGCAGCGGCAACACGTACGTGTGGGCGTCGCAGACGCTCGACGGCAACGAAGCGAACTGGCACTTCCTGGGTATCCCGATGGAGCAGATCCCTCCGTACGGCGGGGCCCAGCACCCCACCGCGCCCTTCGAGATCGAGGACGGGACCTGGTGGGCCTTCGAGCACTCGTACGATTGCACCAACAAGGTCGACGCCGTGCAGAACGGCGAGTGGCTGGGGCTCGCCCGCGAAGGACTGCTCCACCAGGTCACCTGGGAGGATGAACTCATCGACGGGATCACCATCCCGGTGCCGCACATCGACAAGAACACGCGGAACCTCACGGCCCCGGCACTCGCCCAGAGCGGGACGCCGTTCCTCATCCCCATGAACGACGACTTCTCGGGGACCGCGCTGGGCACTCCCTGGACCACCTACGCCCGGATGGGAGACCAGATCTCGGTTGGGGACGGAGCCCTCACCATCGCTCCCGACTCGGGTGCCACCGTCTGGGCCCTGCAGAAGGACGCGCTCCGCTCGACCGCATCGCTCGTCAAGGTGGAGTTCATCCCTGCGGCGGAGGGGGATGCGGCCGGCATCTGCGTGCGGAACGGCTACTACAGGGACGATCAGCTCCTCTTCGCTCCGACCTGGATCGAGGGGGAGGGTCTCATCGCGGGCACGCACGACGTCCAGGTGGCGCGCACGATGGTGGACGGGCAGGACGTGATCCGGTTCCAGTACCGGATGCGCCGCCCGGTCCCCGCCGCCGGCGCAAACAGCTACACGGCCCTCGCCGATCCGGTGGTGGTGAGCTACACCACCCCCACCCCCGCGCCGGCCGAGGCCGCGGTCTGGCTGAAGCTCGTCCGCAGCAATCACCAGGCGACCGGCTGGGTCAGCACCGATCGCCTCACCTGGACGCAGGTGGGCGCTCCCATCGACATCTCGGACCTGGACAACCACTACGGCATGGCCGACTCCTGGGTCGGCAGCCAGGCGGGCATGTTCGCCACCAACCGGAGCGCAAGCTTCGACCTGTTCACCTATCGTGACGGGCTCACCGCCATCCCCGGCGCCGCGACCGATCAGCAGTTCGGTACGGCCACCATGGGGAGCGTCCTGAGCGACCTGCAGAACGGCGACTGGGCGCTGTACGGCGGCGTCGACCTGGGCAGCGGCGGTGTGAGCACCACCACGGCGCAGATCGAGGCCTCGAGCGACGGTGGGGCCTGGGTCGAGATCTGGATCGACCCGCTGTCCGGCGGCCCGCACTTCGGCCCCTGCCGCATCGCCGACACCGGTCGCTGGAACAGGTTCGCCACCTCCACCTGCGAGCTGGGGACGACCACCGGCACGCACGATGTCTACGTGAAGGTGGTCGGCGCCCCCGGACGGGAGCTCGTGCGGATCGCTTCGCTGCGGTTCGCGCCGTAAGAACGGTCAGCTCCTGCCGCCGCTCCGAGCGGCGGCAGGAGCGCCCGCCGGCCGCCGTCGATCCGGACGAACTCTCGCCCGCACGGAGGGGAGGCCCTCCCGCTCGCAGCCGAGAACTGCTCCGTCGGGCGTTGCGCGGAGCGAGGGCCGGCGCTAGCGCACCCCTGCGATCGGCTCGCGGGGTGGGCGATGGAAACCGGAACGAACGGACTCTCGATCAAGACCTCCGATGGAGGCCGCGCCGAGCTGCTGTCCCGGCACGTGCGCGAGCTGCAGGACGGGCTGGCCGGTTCACTGCTCTGGCCCGGTCACCCCGAGTACGAGGGCGCTCGCCGGGTCTGGAACGGCCTCGTGGACAAGCACCCCGGGCTCATCGCGCGCTGCGCGGCGGAGTCCGACGTCGAGGCCGTCGTGCGGTTCGCCGGGAGGCACGGCCTCGAGCTGGCGGTCCGGGGAGGTGGTCACAACGTGGCGGGCCGGGCAGTGTCGGACGGCGGCCTCGTCGTCGACCTCTCGCCCATGCGACGCGTCCGGATGGACGCCGGCGGAGCCACGGTCACCGCGGAAGGAGGGGCCACGCTCGGTGACGTGGACGCGGCGACGCTCCCGGCCGGACGGGTCACGCCGCTCGGCGTCGTCCCTGCGACCGGGGTCGGAGGGTTCACGTTGCATGGCGGGTACGGATGGTTGTCGCGCCGCCTCGGGCTGGCCATCGACAACCTCGTCGCCGCCCGCGTGGTCACCGCCGACGGCGCGATGCGCACCGCCAGCGCGGAGGAGAACGAGGATCTCTTCTGGGCCCTTCGCGGCGGGGGCGGGAACTTCGGCGTCGTCACCTCCTTCTCGTACCGCCTTCATGCCATCGGGCCGGCGTTGTGGTTCGCGGTGGTGATCCATCCCATCGACGACGCGGAGGCGGTCCTCCGGGCGTACCGGGACTTCGTGCTGCGGGCCCCCGACGAGATCTCGGCCATCGCCGTCTGCTGGAGCGCTCCGGAGATTCCCGAGGTGCCGGCCTCGGCGCACGGGACGCCGGTGGTGATCCTCGCCGCGGTCCACTGCGGCGGCCTGGAGCAAGGAGAGAAGGACCTCGGACCGCTGCGCGCCATCGGCCGCCCACTTGCCGACCTCTCGTCCCCGGCGCCGTTCGCGCAGATCCAGCGGTTCTTCGAACCGGACTATCCGAACGGCAGGAGGTACTACTGGAAGTCCACCTACCTGCCGGACCTACCCGACGCGCTCGTCGCCGCGGCGGTCCAGCGAACGCACGAACGGCCGTCCCCACTCTCCTCCATCGATCTGTGGGGGCTCGGGAACGGTGCCGTCTCCCGGGTGCCGGTGGGAGAGACGGCCTTTGCCATGCGTGACGCCCCCTTCCTCCTCGCCGTGGAGGCGAACTGGGACGATCCTCACGCCGACGGCGAGAACATCGCCTGGGCACGGAAGGTCCACGGCGACGGCGTGAAGCACTCGAACGGCCAGACGTATTTGAACTTCCCCGGCCTGGCGGAGGAAGGGGAGGCGCTCGTGCGAGGCGCATACGGCCCGAACTACGAGCGGCTTCGCAGGATCAAGGCGCGGTTCGATCCCGACAACGTCTTCCGCGGCAACTTCAACATCGCGCCGTGAGGAGTGGAAGGGCGAGGGAGCGCCCGCCGCCCTGGAACGAGCGCGCCAGCGCGGAGGAACCGGGCCGGCGGCGCTGTTAGGGGAGGCGTGATGCTCTCGCGCCCCACCTCGTTCGTCGTCGTGCGTCACGGCCACACCTCCGCGAACGGCGGCCTCGCCGGCATGCGCATGAGCGGCTGGACCGACACGCCGCTCAGCCGCGAGGGAGAGCGCGAAGCGCTCGAGGTCGCGGCGCGGCTCCGCCGCGAGCCCTCCTTCGCTGCGCTCTACGCGAGCCCGTTGCAGCGGGCGGTCCGCACCGCCGCGCCCATCTCCGAGGCCGTGGGGCTCGCGGTGCAGCTCGAGCCGGGGCTGCGGGAGATCTCCTGCGGCACGGTCGACGGTCGCAGCATCGAGGAAGTCCGCACCCGGAACGCGGAAGCCTGGCGCCGCAACGCCGAGGAGCGGCTCGAGGATTTCCGCTGGCCCGGGGGCGAGAGCTACCGCGAGTTCCGGGCTCGCTGCCTCCGGGCGCTCCGCCGCCTCTCGCGACGGCATCCGGGCGAGCGCGTGCTGCTCGTGACCCACGCCGGGTTCATCTCGCAGGTGCTCGGATGGGCGCACGGGATCACGTGCGCGCGCTGGAGCGCCTATCGCCCGGCGAATGCGTCCATCACCCGGCTGGAGTGGGACCGGGGCCTGATCTGCGTGCTGGGGTTCGACGCGCGCGAGCACCTCACCGCCTCGCCGAAGGTTCCCGCAACGTCGCCGCCTCCCGCCGGATGATCCGGCCACGGTCTCTGCCTCCTGTCGCCGGCGCCCGGGGCGCTCCCCGTCCGTCGGCCGAGGCCGCCGCTCGTCGCGCCGCGCTTCCGCCCGTCGCAGCTTCCCGCCGTTCGACCGCGCCGGTGAAAGCATGGCGCCGTGCTCGACCCGACCCCGCAGCCCGAACGCCGCCCCGAGCTCGACTGGCTCCGAGCCGGTGCCGTCCTGCTCGTCCTCTTCTTCCACACGGGCATGATGTTCGTCTCCTGGCCCTGGGTGGTGAAGAGCCCGGTGCGCTCGCAGGTGCTCGAGCTCGTCATGGGCTGGCTGCACTGGTGGCGGATGCCGCTGCTCCTCTTCGTCTCCGGCGCGGGCACCTTCCTCGCCATGCGGCGCCGCAGCCCGGGCGCGTTCCTCGCGGAGCGCTCGCGCCGGCTGCTCCTGCCGTTCGCCTTCGGATGTTTCGTGATCGTGCCGCCGCAGATCTACGTCGAGCGGATCGAGGAGTACCGCACGTTCTGGGAGTTCTACCCGACGGTGTTCGAGCTCGTGCCCTACCCGCAGGGCGGGAGCCTCTCCTTCCACCACCTCTGGTTCGTGCTGTACCTCTTCCTCTACTCGGTCGCGTTCCTGCCCCTCCTGCTCTGGCTGCGCAGCCCGCGCGCCGATCCGTTCTTCGATCGGCTGGCGCGCCTGGGCGAGCGCCGCTTCGGGTCGCTCCTCTGGCTCGTCCCCCTGGTCGGCTCCCAGCTCGTCCTCGGTCCCTGGTGGCCCCAGGACACCCTCGGGCTGGTGGGCGACTACGCCGCCCTGGCGCGATATGGGCTCTTCTTCCTGGCCGGCTTCCTCTTCGCCCGCGATCCGCGGCTCTGGGAGGCGGCCTGCCGCGAGCGACACCGAAACCTCGCCGTCTCGGGGCTGGCCGCCGCGGCGCTCTTCGCGTCCGGCCTGGTGCGGGTGCGCCCGACCTGGTTCGGCTGGGATGCCATGTGTGGCATCCCGGCCCTGGTCCTGGGGTGGTCCACCGTCCTCGCCATCGTCGGGTGGGCGCAGGTGCACCTGACCCGCGGCGGCCCGCTCCTCCGCTACGCGACCGAGGCGGTCTATCCCTTCTACATCCTCCACCAGACCGTCATCGTCATCCTCGGCTACCAGGTCGTCCGCTGGCGGGGCGGTCTCTGGGGAAACTACCTCCTCATCTGCGGCGGCTCGTTCGTCGCGACGATGGCGATCCACCACCTCGCCGTGCGTCCGTTTGCGCTGACGCGCTTCCTGTTCGGCCTCAAGGCCCGTCAGACCGGCGCTGCCAGCAGACGCGTCGAGGATCTGACGCCGCCCTCGATTCCGCGGAGCACCCGGGTCATCGCCTCCGCCGCCGAGTAGGTCAAACGCCGGACCTCCAGCTGGAGCGCGCGCACGTCCTTGATGCTCGCGTCGCCGGCGGTGACCACCGGGGGCTCCACGTAGCCGCCGCGGACCCCGGGGTAGCCGGCGGTGCTCATCAGGCCGTTGCACAGGCAGATCGTCCCCTTGCGTCTCATCATCAAGCCGCCCTTGCGCGTGAACGCCTCGACCGGCTCGGCGGGACAGAAGGTCTGGACCTCGACCATCTCCTCGGTCCCGCCGTCCGGCCGGGTGACGCGCCGCCGGGTCTCGACCGGGGTGACGAGGTGCCCGAGATCGCAACAGGCCACGCGCTCGCGGCCGCTGCGGACCGCCTCCTCCGACAGCGACCCGGCGAGCTGCACCACCTTGAACGGGAAGCCGGTCGGGGACATCAGCGGCTCGGTGACGATCGCGAGGTCCTTGCGCCAGATCCGCCGGAGCATGGCCAGGCGCAGCGGAGGGCTCATCCCGGACTCGTCGCAGAAGGCGAAGAGGGTCCCGAATTGCACCCCCGCAGCTCCGGCGTCGAGCGCCCTGCGCAATCCCTCCGGGCTGCCGTGGTGGCCGGCCAGCCAGAACGGCTCGCGAAGGTCCGCCAGCCGGCGGAGGTCGAGCTCGTCCTTGGCGCCCCACCTCGGGGGCTCGCCGAGGCTGCGCCGATAGTCCGCCGGCGGCGCGTTGTGGCCGCCGGCGCTCGATCCCTCGAAGACGAACCCGAACGGCCGGGTCGCCTCGCTCGAGGCGAGCTGCTCCGCCTGCTCGAAGGTGGTGACGATGGCGATGAAGCGGGGCTTCCGGAGGTCGGGCGCCTCGTCGCCGCCGAACTCCCGCGGGTCGAAGCGGATCGTGTATGGCGTCGCAGCCCGGGCCACGTGAACGGGCTGCTCCACGGCCTCGCGCCGAGCCAGGCCGCGCACGAAGGCGGGGAACGCGGCGGGGTTGCCGGCCCCGACGCAGACGTAGTCCACGCCGGCGAGCATGGCGCCGTAGAGCGCGGGGAGCTGCGACAGCTCGATCTTCTGGAGATAGTTGATGCCGACGGGATTGTCGTGACCCTGCTTGCACTCCCAGACGGCGGTGAAGTTCGCCGCGATCGTCAGCACGTGCAGCCAGCGGGGCGCGTCCAGCCCGAAGGGCCGCACCGGCTTGTAGGGCCGGGATGCTTCCTTGCCCCCAGGGACGAAATAGGCCGTGTGAAGGTCGTCGAGCTCCGGTGCGAGCGAGGGCGCGAGCGCGGCCAGGGCCTCGAAGGCGAGGCGGATGCGGGTGTCGCCGTGCTGGAGGCGCCGGGCGAGGAGGTGGGCGGCGGCCGTTCCCGAGGTGATGCCCATGCAGCGGCCGCGGCCGAGGCCGGGGATCTCGAAGGTGGACACCGCCCTGACGAGCGAGGGGACGCTGATGCCGACCGCCATGCCTCCGCCGAGCAGCAGCGGGAGTCCGCGACTCGACTGCTCCTGGTCCGCGCGCGCAGGGTCCACATCTGCAACCTTGCGCGCCTCCCGTCACGGTCACGTCACCACGAGTGCGGCGGTGGCGTCAGTCCGGCTCCACCGTCTCCAGCGTTGCCGGCTCCTTGCGCGCGGGGGCGCGGGGAGCAGGAGGAGGCGCCTCCTCCTCCGGCGCGGCCGCGCCGCGGCGGCTCAGGGCGGCCAGGAGCGACTCGGGCATGCTCGCGGGGACGAGCCGTCCGTCCCGGCGCTCCAGCCAGACGGCTCCGAGCTTCCCGACGGCGATCTTGGTCTCCGGTCCGCCAGCCTTCCTCCGGTGGAACGACGACTCGAGGTCGAGGCCGCCCTCGTGCACGCGCCGGGCGCGGAGCTTCACCCGGACGTCGTCGAAGGGCATCGCCTCGCGGAGGAAGTCGATCGACGTCCCGGTGCACACCAGCTCGCCGGTCCGCTTCATCCCCTCGAGCACCTCGGGGATGGCCCGATGGACGAGCTGGTCCAGGAGGCCGCTCTGCCAGGCGAAGTAGTTGGCGAAGTAGATGTTGCCGACGAGGTTCGCGTCCACGAGGCTCGTCGGGAACACCGCCTCGGCGAGGACGTCCGCGGGCGTCTCCATCGCGTCCGTGGCGTACACCAGCCCGCCGCGGTCGATCCTCGAGAGGCTCCACGAGGGCGCCGGCGCGGTCGGCGCCGCCTGGCCGTGCCCTCCCGGTGACATCCGGGCGAGGAACTCCTCCATGTAGTGCGGGAACGGGATCGGCTCGACGGTGTCGTGATCGATCATGCGCACCCAGGTCGCGGCCATCTCCCCGGTGGCCACGAGGTCCGCGCCGCCCTCCTGCAGGAGCTTCGAGAACTCGAACCGGGTGACGACGCGGGACTCGGTCCTCTCCGCGAGGTGCATCTTGATCTCGACGGAGTCTCCGGCGGCGACCTCGCCGTGGATGACGACCGAGGCGAGGTTCGTCACCGCGCCCATCCGGCCGGAGCTGAACTCGGGTACGAGCTCGGCGAAGCACTCGTGCATGGCGAGCTCGCGCGCCTTCCCCAGCCAGAGGAGGAAGTGCGTGTGGTGGACGCGCCGCGCGAGCGTCGACGCCTCGCGGAAGGAGACCGGGACGACCATCCGGTACACGGTCCGGTCGCCCTCGCGGACGAACGAGGGAGCGGGAGCCTGGGACGGCACGATCGCCGCCGCCGACGCCTCCGCCGCACGGGGAGCGGCCTCTGGCCGGTCCTCCACGCAGAAGGCGAGGACGCGCTCCGGCCCGCGCGAGAGGGCGAGGGCCGTCGCGGCGACGCCGGCGCGCGAGGACGCGCTTCGCACCTCGAAGAGGAAGCTCTCGCCGGACCTCCGGGAGAGCGCCACCTCGGTCACGTCGGCCTGCAGGGCCTTCACGCCCGCCTCCCGCGCCGACCAGAGCAGAGTCCCGGCGAGCTCGAGGCTGATGCCGCCGCGGGCCAGCTCGTCGAGCGCGGCGGAGCTCCGCTCGCCGAGGAGGCCGATCCAGTCCTGACGCGAACGCCGCGTCATCGCCTGGAGGTCACAGCCCTGCGCGGCACCGCCGAGCGCGAGGAGCAGGTAGGGCCCGTCGTGGCTGAGGGAGAGCTCCGACGCCTCGGGTCCGGATCCCGTCAGCACGGGTTTGCCGCCGGGCAGCCAGTCGAGGTCGGCTCCGGCGCCACCCAGGACACGGAGCGTCTCGAGCGCCGCCTGCCGCTCGAAGGCCCGGCGCTTCTCCTTCGGTGCGGTGGCCAGCTCCGGCGACCAGAAGAGCCGGAGCGCCGGCGCCGCGAGGCCCAGCTCGCGCGCGAGACGCGAGCACGCCATGCGGAACGCGTCCTCGTCGAAGCGTACCCGCTCCGTCATCTGCTCCGGGGTGGCGCGGCCCGGCGTCAGCTCGACCGTGTTCGCCCGGTAGCCGGTGATCCGCTCCGCCAGCCGGCCCTGCGCGTCGAACCGCCGGACGTCGGCCACGAGCTCGCGGTCGTTCTTCGACACGAGCCGGACCTCGATCCGGTGCTCGCCGTCCGGCGATGCCTCGGCGAACCGCTCGATCCGCTCGATCGCCACCGGCAGGGAGACGCGCTCGGGGGCGACGAGCTGCAGCGATTGCAGGAGCACGTCGCGCAGGAACGGATCGCCCGCGAGGAGCGCGCGATCTTCGCGGCCGAAGCCGTCGCGGCTCAGGGACGCGGCGTCCTTCCCGCGCGCGCCGAGCAGGGCGCCCTGCTCGGTCAGCCGGTGCAGCCGCACGAGGCGCTGGAAGCGCGGGCCCTGGAAGAGGAGGCCGCCGTAGAGGTCCCGCGGCGGCTCCAGCTCCAGCGGGGGCGGCAGGTCCGGCGCCGCCTCGGCGGACGTTTCGGGGGCGCCGACCAGCACCACGGCCGAGAAGCAGTCCGCGTGGAAGTCGTCCTGCTCGGTCCGGACGTGGACCTCCGCCGTGCGCCGGCCCTGCTCGTCCGCCTCCGCGACGAGGACGTGCAGCTCGATCTCGGTGCCGCGGTCCGGGGAGACGACGATGGGGCGCGCCAGCGAGACCGACTCGAAGCCCTTCACCCCGGGGAAATCCGGGCCCAGCGCCTGCGCCACCGCCTGCGTCATCGCCTCGAGCCCGAACACGGTGGGGAAGAGCAGGTTGTCGCGGAAGGAGTGGTCGACCAGGTAGGGATCGCTCTCGAGCGTGAGGCGCGTGCGGAAGCGCAGCTCGACGCCGGGCTCGAGCACGGACCGGTCCCCCGCGAAGTGGAGCGCGGGGAGCGGGTCGGCCGGAGGCCTTCGCCAGGTATCCAGGGCCCCGGCAACGGGCCCGGTGACCACCACCCGTGAACAGCCCGGATCCCGGAGGAACAGCCGGGCGAAGCGGCGGGCGCCCTCGTCGGGCGTGATCGCGCCGATCCCCAGGTGCCCCAGCCGTTCCACGCTTCCGAGCCGGGCGCCCATGCCCACCTCGGACCAGACGCCGAAGGCCACGCCGACGGCCTGCATGTCCGGCCGGGCGGCGGCGAGGCCGCGAACGACGAGGTCCAGGGCCTCGTTCGAGTAGGCGTACCAGCCGTTCCCCGGCATGCCGGTCGCGCCGATGATCGAGGAGAGGGCGGCGAACACCTTCACCGGCCGTCCGCGCCCCTCCTCGGCAAGGTGCATCGCCCCGAGGAGCTTCGGGCCCACCTCGTCGAACGCCTGCTCGGCGCTCACCTGCGCGAGCCGCCGCGGCACGTTCGCGCCCGCGCCGTGGATCACGCCGGTGACGGGCCCGAGGTCCGCCTCCACCTTCCGGAACAGCTCCCGGACGGCCTCCGCGTCGCGGAGGTCGCAGGCGTAGTAGTGCGGCTCCGCGCCGAGCGCGGCGAGCCGCGCCAGGTTCTTCACCGCCTCGCCCGCGTCGAGCTGCTCGCGCGGCGTGCTCCCCACCACCGCAAACTTGCAGCGCAGCGAACGGGCCAGCTCGAGCAGGCAACGAGCGGTGATCCCCTTGGCGCCGCCGGTCACCAGGATGACGTCCTCCGGCACCCATCCCACCGGGCGCGGGCGATCGGCGGCCGGCTCCCGGAGCACGAACTCCGGCGTGCGGCGCCGGCCGGCGCCGTCGTGGCCCGCGGCGCTGAAGGCTTCCGCTCCGGCGAGCTCTCCCACGACGAGGGCTGCGAGGTGATCGGGGACGACGTCGGCCGCGACGTCCACGACCCGGACGTGATCCTGTGGGTTCTCGAGGTGAAGGCTCTGCGCCAGGCCGAGCACGGCCCATTGCTCGGGCGAGGGGAGCGGCGGCCCCAGGGCTCCGAAGCCGCCGTGGGAGCGGCTGACGAGCGCCAGGGCGCCGCGCGCGCCCGCAGCGCCGGCGGCCCACGTCGCGACCGCGCGCTGGATGCGCTCGATGCCGC